>JAJPYV010000411.1 GCA_021204735.1 Prevotella sp. | reverse complement strand
TTTTGGGCGAAAGACAAAGGTTTGCGTCTTTTATGTTCTTGTAATTTACTATGTTAATCTTGTTTAGAAACATCTTGTTTCGCCGTACTATTTCATGCAAAGTTACTGGATTTGAATGTGAAAACAAAAAAAGTCTGTAAAAATTTCAATATCTAAGATAAAATCAGTAATTTTGCCGCACTTTATAAACCAGCTAATCATAAAAAACAGATAAATGGCAAACCATAACGAAAAGAAGGACACGATGAACGATGCCCTCAGCAAGAATGAAGCCGTCTTAGTAAAGAACAAGAAGACTATCATCATAGTTATTGTCGTAATAATTCTCGTCATTGCGGGAGTAATGTTGTATAAGAATTACGTTTCAGAGCCAAGAGAGCAGGAAGCAAGTACCGCCTTGTCGAAGGGACAGGACTACTTTGCTGGACAGCAATACGAGTTGGCACTTAAAGGCGACAGTATTAATTATAAAGGCTTTTTAGGCATCATTTCTGACTACAGTAGTACAAAGGCAGGCAACTTAGCAAACCTATATGCTGGTCTTTGCTATGCCAACCTTGACAAATGGGAAGATGCCGTTAAATATCTTGATAAATTCTCCACATCGAGTGACCAGATGATCAGTCCTGCGTCAATGGCAGCATTGGGAAATGCCTACGCACATGTAAAGCAGTACGACAAGGCAGTATCAAGTTTGAAAAAAGCTGCAAGCATGGCAGACAGTAAGGCTGAAGATGGCACAAACAACAGTCTGTCACCAATATTCTTGCTTCAGGCTGGTGAGATTCTTGAAAGTCAGGGCAAGAAAGATGATGCCTTGAAAACTTATCAGGAGATTAAGAGTAAGTACGTTAATTCCCGCATATATAACGAAATTGACAAATACATCGAACGTGTATCCGTAAAATAATGGCTACCGAACTGCACAATCTTTCAGATTACGATTCCTCTAAGGTTCCAGACGCACACGACCTATCTTTTGGGATAGCCGTAGCCGAATGGAATCCTGAAATCACAGGTGCCTTGCTCAATGGAGCTATAACCACCCTGAAGAAGTGTGGGGCAAAGGAAGAGAACATCCACGTAACAACCGTTCCAGGTAGTTTTGAACTCATATATGCTGCCCACAGAATGGCAGATTCCAACGAATATAACGCAATCATCATTCTTGGTAGTGTAATAAAAGGCGAGACACCTCACTTTGACTATATTTGTCAAGGAGTTACTTACGGAATAGCCCGTCTCAACACTATTTGCAAAGTGCCGATTATCTATGGGCTTCTCACTACGTATGACCTGCAACAGGCAAAAGAGCGAAGTGGTGGAAGGCTTGGCAACAAGGGCGATGAATGTGCGATAGATGCAATAAAAATGAGTACCAATTTTTCATAAAAATTGGTACTCATTTTTTAAGGGTTAAGAACTAATTCTACTGGGCAGTGGTCAGAGCCGAAAACTTCATTATGGATACTTGCCGACTGGATTTTATCAATTATCCTGTTTGACACCACGAAATAGTCAATACGCCACCCGGCGTTCTTCTCCCGTGCACGGAAGCGGTACGACCACCAGGAATATGCTCCTTCTAAGTCAGGATAGAAATGACGGAAAGTATCCGTAAATCCACTGTCAAGTAACTGTGTGAACTTCGCACGCTCTTCATCAGTAAAACCAGCATTCTTACGGTTTGTCTTCGGATTTTTAAGGTCAATCTCCTTGTGGGCGACATTCATATCACCACAAATGATAATGGGCTTAACCGTATCCAATTTCCGCAAATACTCCTGGAAGTCATCCTCCCACTTCATTCTATAATCCAAACGTTTCAGTCCATCCTGTGAATTTGGAGTGTACACGTTTATAAGATAAAAGTCAGACATTTCCAATGTAATGACACGCCCCTCATGATCGTGCTCTTCAATACCCAAACCGTATGTTACGTTCAATGGTTCATGCTTTGAGAATATTGCAGTACCAGAATATCCCTTTTTCTCGGCATAATTCCAATAAGACCTATAACCATCAAATACAAGGTCAAGTTGACCTTCCTGCATTTTCGTTTCCTGTAGACAAAAAAAGTCAGCATCCAACGCATTGAATGTATCACTGAAGCCCTTGCCCTCGCAAGCCCTCAATCCATTTACGTTCCAAGAAATAAATTTCATATCACTAATTTTTTTACAAACTTACGCAAAAAATTGAAAATACGAAAATAGTTCTACTTATAATTCATGATAATTAAATGTTCGGCATTTCTGTCATTCCTATTCATAAAACTGACATTATATTTTTTGTCAAAAGTCTTGATTGTCAACTTTTCATTGTCGTAAAGGGAATAAATGAAAGATGTGTTTTTTATAATCATCATCCATTTCCCCTTACATTCGTTAATAAGGTAATTGGCAAGTCTTTTCTGATCGTTTTTGGAAAACTCGTTCTTAGCGTATGTACTGAATGTGCTGTCATATGGTGGGTCTAAAAATATGAAGTCATTGGATTGAGGTGGATTATTTTTAAAAAATTCCTCAAAATCCATGTTGAAAATATTTGTTGTCTTGAAATGCTCTATAAGTTTTTTGGATTTATAATATTCTATCTTCTTGTCAAGCAATTTATGGTTATATCCAATTCCACCGTAAGGCACATTGAACTCACCATTACTATTGTATCTGAACATACCGCTATAAGCATAATTCCTTATAAAGACGAACAAAGCTGTACCCAATGCTATATCAGTTTCACACAATTCCCTATCATTGTATAGATTCCTGAAATACATATACAGTGCGCTCATTAAGGCTGTCTCTATATTATCAAAAACATCTTCTTCGGGCATTATATGTTTTTTCTTCTCAATTTTTTTCATGCGGGAAATCTTACCCAACAAATTCTTTTTCAATTCTTTGTCGTAAACGTCTCTATGCCATAGGAATTTTGAAGACAGAACATTATTTAATTCAGCAGCGTTTGTTTCAAGAAAAAACAATATTGTTGATTTCATCTCAACATCAGATATTCTATCTTCCCGATAATCTACGTATTTTGTGCATAAGTCTCTGTGTGTATCAGCAAACATGAGCATTGACTTCCAAGATGTCGTTATTTCTTTCATCCAATTATAAAAAGATTGATTTGATAAAGCGACACTCCGATACAATTCTATTAACTCATTGGATATGTCATTAATATAATATCGTTTTGCATTCAATGCCATAAAAACAGAGCCTCCACCAACAAAAGGCTCATAAAAGTTATCATAATCAGATGGAATATTTGAGAATATAAAAACCAATTCTTTCTCTTTTCCACCAGCCCACTTTATAATAGGTGAGAGCCCTGTATATTCCATGTTATTAAATAAATTCATCAAAACTTCCTTTTCTCCATTCTATCTTTCGAAGCTAAAAAATATTTTTCATCTATCTCAAATCCGACAAACTTCCTATATAATAATAAGGTAAAGACCATATCCAATAAAAATGCATTGAGCAAGTAATGAAGCAAAAAGGAGTCTAACAAAACGAATTCTTAACTTTTAATCCGAATCAACCCACACGCCTCTCCATATCCTACCATATAAACCAATGCCCTTGCGCGTGTTATCGCCACATAAAGCAATGATCGTCTGCTTGACAAGTATTCCTTTTTCTCCAAAGCATCCATTGTGAAAAACGGATAACCGTTGGTTTCTTTCGATGGTATGTTCCTCTCATTCACGCCCATCAGTATTATCACCCTGAATTCTAAGCCCTTCAGGGAATGAAATGTACACAGCGAAATGCCATCCATTGAACCTACCGGACTATAACCTCTTATTTCCTTGAATGGAATATTCTCATGGTGTAGCCTTGACTTCAACTCCCTTGCCTGATTTGATACTGGTGTTGCCACGCAAATATCCTTTAATGGAATGTCGCTTTCCTTGCAGCCATTTATCCATTCTATAACTTGCTCCACTTCTTCTGTCACATTGTTCACCATCGTATATACAGGTGCTTCACCTCCTCGTATCAACGATATGTAACCTTTCATCGACTCTGAACCACCGTCCATGTCATCGTATTTCTGCCCCTTTACCACGCTCACCGCAACTCGCTTTATCGGCTCTGTGGTACGATAATTCACTTTCAGTCTCTTGCTCCTAACGCCTCTCACGTTAATTCCCGCAGCTCTGAAATTTATCTTTCTTCCACTATAAATGCGCTGCATTGGGTCGCCAGTCAAAAACAGGTCATTCTCCCCTTCTGCCACCAAAGCACGCAGGAATTTCAACTCTGGATTGGAGAAATCCTGAAACTCATCGGCAATGACATTCGTATATGGCCGCACGTTGTTTTCGTTAAGGTATTTAGTAACCTCATTGAACAGTTCCAATCTGTCAACTACTTTTCTTTCTTCTTTCAGTTTTACGTACTTTTCAACTAACCGCCATACTTCTATTCGTTGTTTTCTGCTCAATGCTTTCGTCCTTCCTACACGGGCTTGCATCAAATATTGCCTTGAATCACTTATGCCATAATATACTATCACGTCAATATATTCGTCATAAAGGAATTTCTCGTCAAATTCGGTCACTTCCGTCTCTAATACTTCCCTCCAGAGCTTCAACGATTCTTCATCTCCTGAATAGTCCAATATCTTGTATCTTTCTTTTATAAAGTAATTTCTTGCTACATCGAGCAATACTTGGTCGATATTGTTCAATGTATATCTCCTGATATTGATATCCATTTTCTTCAGAAGACTGCCTAAGTTTTCTTTCAATGTCTTGGTATATGTGGTGAAAAGCACCTTGGCGTCCTTGTTACCGCATAGGTATTTCAGTCGGTGCATTGCAGCGACAGTCTTTCCTGTTCCTGCTCCGCCGCTCACCTTCATTGTCCCTTTATAGTCGGTGTCAACGAGTTTTCTTTGTGACGGGTGCAAGAACAACTGCCATGCTTCCATATCTTGCTCGATAATCCTCTGCAATTCATCATCATCGGTGAGTTCCACAAACCTGCGCTTGTTGTTGTCGCTCAATTGCTTGTCCTGGTTCTCCTTCGCCTTGCCTTCTTCTATTTCTGCGATTATCTCGTCTATATCCGCTCCGTCCATTAGGTTGAATAAATTCTCGTATGCGTCAGTAGGCAGATATTCCTCCATTTTGTCAAGACCATTCAACGTCTCTATCTTGCAGACTTTCGGTATCAGTTCTTCAGGCACGCCTATCTTCAGTAACTTTTCTGCCGGCAC
>JAJPYV010000065.1 GCA_021204735.1 Prevotella sp. | reverse complement strand
CAAAAAAGGACTGAATGAGGAAATCGAGGAAACTGATACGCCAGTTGACAACGAAGTTAAGTTGCCAGAGGAAATAGAAACGAAAGTGGATGAGAAGTGAATGAATCAGATCAGACTTTCGGGGAACATCTTGAAGTTCTAAGAAGAATGTTGTTCAGAATTATAATCGCAGTAGTTGTGATTGCTGTATTTCTGTTCTGTTTCAAGGAAACGCTGTTCTCTGTTGTTTTTGCTCCATGTGATTCTGACTTCCTCACTTTCAGGGTAATCAGAAAGATAGTATATGCAATAACAGGTTCTGTAAATCTATTCAATGAGGATATTTCTCTTATCGCAACCGATATCTCAAGTCAGTTTATGATACACATGTCGTTGTCGATTTATATGGGACTCCTTTTTGCCTCGCCATATATTCTATATGAAATTATGAAATACATAGCACCAGCACTATACGAAAACGAGAAAAAGTATGCCAAACTGATAATGTATTCAATGTATTTTTTGTTTATTATCGGATTATTGGTTTCTTACTTTTTACTTTTCCCTCTGTCGTGCCGCTTTCTTGTTACATACAATATATCTCCATCCGTTACCGCAATGCCGACAATAAGTTCTTATATATCATTGTTCATAACATTGACATTGATAATGGGATTGGTGTTTGAACTTCCTGTGGTATGCTATATGTTGGGGAAACTGGGATTAATCAACAGCATGATTATGAGTAAATATCGAAAATACGCATTTGTGTTGATAATGTTTGTGAGTGCTATTATCACACCCCCTGACATTATAAGTATGGTAATAGTTTCCTTACCCCTTTATTTGCTGTATGAGCTAAGTGTCAGAATTGTAAAACAAACAACTTAAAGTTTTGCGCAATGAACGAAAAAATCACTATGAGTGTGAAATGTCCAAATCCAAAATGTAACGCTTCCATTAACTTTCAGAAAAAACTGAATAGACAAGCAATTGATTTTTCGTGTCCTCAATGTAAAAAGAAGATACATGTGGATTTTGATATTTCTACTAATCCTCAAAGTTATAAGGCTGTTATAGTCGATGTTAAGGGGGAGGCTAAGACAGGGGAAATAAAAGAAGAACCGTCAAAGGTCAAAAAAGATACCGTCTATGTCAGGAACAAGAATATCCACCAGACGCCTCGCAATTCTTCTGTGGACTGGGATTATGAAGAGGAAAGAGAAAAACCTGTCCATCTACGTAGAAGAAAGCGTCTTAAGGAAAAGGTGTATCTAACCCATATCAAGTTTATGGGATTGGTGAAAGAAAAATACCGTTTGTCAGAGGGAAAGACAACGGTGGGCCGGTATGATGAAGATATGCCTTCAGACATCTCATTAAAGGGAGACAACACTATTAGCAGACAGTCGTTGGTCATAAATATTGAGGCAGATGATTACGGTTTTGATTACAAGATGAAGGTGGTTAATGCCACTAATGCGGTACGTGTTAATGATAGAAGGATAAAAGAGGGTGAGGAGATATCCCTTGAATTTGGAGATGTGATAAAACTGGGTAATTCAAAATTAAATTTTAACAATAAATAATATGGTCAAAATTTCTACTGAATATCTCTTCCTTAATTCAAGGGATGAATTGTTGAGGATTGATATCTCTCAGTTGGTTTATTTGGAAGCCGAAGGTAATTACACAAATATAGTTACTGCAAATAAATTGAAAAGTGTGGTTTGCATGACTCTTGGTAGAATGCAGGAAGTGTTGAGTGAGAAACTAAAAAATCAAGCCAACAATTTCGCCAGGGTAGGAAAGAAACATATCATCAACCTTGGTTATATCCGTTCTATCAATACCGTCAGACAAAAACTGATTCTTAGTGATGATCACTCTTTCGCTTATCAATTGGATATTTCCAAGGAAGCACTGAAAACGTTGAAATCTGTTCTAATCGAAATAGTATCTAAAAAATGATAGAAATTTTAATTGGTAGGGATGAAAAGACATCGAGATTAGCTATTGTTTATAATGGCAAAGGGTATATCGTGGATGTTCAAGATGTTCCTCTTTCAGTAAGCAGGTGTAAACCTAAGGAAAAAAAAGGCCATTGTTCGCTAATCATAGGAACGAGCGGAAAAATGAAAATCCAGAACCTTGTTTCCGAAAACGTCACCTATGTAAATGGTGAGGCTGTTGACGTTCAGAACGTAGATGAAAACAGTATCGTAGAGTTGGGCTATGACCAGTATAGAATCAGTGTGAAGAAAATACTGAAAGTCATTGGTTATGAACGGCCCTATTCAATAAAACACCTTAAGCGTGTGTGGGAGAAATACGACAAGGCAATGCTCAAATTACAAATAGAACAGCAAAAAAAGCAGAACCAACAGAAGTTGCAGGGTATCTTGTCACAGCTTTCCATGCTATGTGTCATCATCCCTTCGGTAATACCATCAATTCCTATCCCTGTGGCACTTAGAGTTGTGCTTGTTGTGGGGGCGTTGGGATTAGGCATTTATTTCTATATAAAAGGAGGAAAGGTAGACGATTCATTTGTTATGAAGAAACGTGAATTGGAGGAAAATTTTAGGGATGATTATGTATGTCCTAAGTGCGGGAGTTTCATGGGAAATCGTCCTTATGAGGATATCGAAGGGCAAAAACAATGTTCTAAGTGCCAGTGTAAATATGTATCTTGATTATAGGGAAAGTATTTCATTGATTAATCCCTATATTTCATCTAATATCGTTTGTAATATTTTCAAAGTGATGTTTTAACCATTAATTTTGTTCTCGAAATCAACAACAATTAAAAATTAAATATTATGGCAGACAAAGAAAAAACTCTCAAATGGAGAGAGGTAACAATCGGTGGAGTTTCTGGTATTTTGTTGGGAACAGCAGGAACAATGTTCGCAGGAAATCTTAATGACCAGAACGTAGAGAATGAAGATGAGTTAAATGCTGAGGATAATCCTGATGAGACTCAAGATACACAGGAGCAAGCTCCTCAAGCAACAGGTCCTACTCCTTATATCCCTAACAACGGAGAGGTGGCTACAAGTGTTAACGATGACATGTCCTTTGGTGAAGCATTCGCAGCTGCAAGGGATGAAATCGGCGCAGGAGGCTATTTTGTATGGCATGGTAATGTGTATGGTACTTATTATGCAAATGAGTGGAACAGTATGTCGGAAACACAGCAGTACCAGTTCTCAACAGGTTCTTCTCATGCTCCTCATTCTTACGCCAATAACACTACCCATGTAAGTAGTAGTCATGATACGACAAATGACACTGTCGAGCCGGCTAAGCCACAGGAAGATGATACTGATGATTTCAAAATTTTAGGTGTGGAGCATGTGGATGTCGATAATGATGGCGAACAAGATTCAATAGTCGGTGTAGCCAGCGTTAGTGGTCAGGCTGTATATTTTGTTGACGTTGATGGTGAGGATGATGAATTTGAGATTATGATGTCTGACGTTAATGCTAATGGAAAAATCGATGATGATGAAATGGTGGATATATCGAGTGAACATATCCATGTTTCTGATTTTGAACAAATCGCACAGGCAGAAAGTCCTCAGGCTGCGGTAGACGAGTACTATGCAAGCAATGAAGACCTGCCAGACTATGTCAACGACGCAGACCCCGTAGATCTTGCATAATGTGTTTTTATGAAAAGGCATTTTCAGAAAGTTTCTTTGATCTTTTTTATATGCGTTATCCTACTGCCACAAGCAATTGGTGCGAAAGTAATTCTTGTGGCGGTAGGCATTAGCGATTATCCCCAGACAGCAAACAAACTTCTGTTGCCAGCCAAAGATGCGGCAACAATAAAAAGCCTTATTGACAAGAATGGAAATGCTAGTACATCTATCTTGTTGGATGCAAAGGCTACAAAATCAGCTATTATTTCTGAATTGCACGCTCGTTTTGACCATGCAAGTACAGATGACGTTATAATCTTCTTCTTTAGTGGTCATGGATATAAAGGAGGTTTTGTGGCATACGATGCTATGCTGCCTTACAGTACCATACGTGAAGCTATGGCGTCAAGCAAATGCAAGAACAAGATGATTTTTGCAGATGCTTGTTTTTCAGGACAAATGAGACAAGGAAAACGGGCTCAGAAAGCTGAACACAAGAATTCTACCGTGATGTTGTTTTTGTCTTCAAGGGATGATGAAACATCTATCGAATTAAAAAGTATGGACAATGGTTATTTCACCACGTGTCTTAAAGATGGTTTGAGTGGAAAGGCTGACGCAGACAGGAATAGAACTATTACTGCGAAGGAATTATTTTCGTATGTCAGCAAAAACGTAAAACTATTGTCTAATGACAAACAACATCCGGTAATGTGGGGCCAATTCCCCGATAATATGCCAATAATAACGTGGTAATTTCCCCTTTTTAAGATAACGGTATATACAAATATGCTGATTATTATGGAAATGACACTTTATAAACATATTGTTTTTTTATCATTATTATTATTTTATTATTCATATATATAATTGTTATGCCTAAGAAAATTTTTATAATTTTATTATTCGTATTATTCACTATACATGTTTTGCCCCAAACAACTACTGTTGTCATAACATCAATGACAAGTTATTCTAATCAGACATGGCGTTATACGGGAACAGGCAATCAGTTGGATGAGGCAACGATAGAGAAATACTGGAATGAGGATAAGTATATCACGTCAGCAGCATATACCTCTCATGGTTGGTTTTTTGCTATGAATAAGGGTGTAAAGTGGACTAATCAGTCATACAAGTATGTTTCTTCCTGGCCTGATACTTATATCCATGAACAAAGAGATAAGGGTTATATGATTACAACTTTGGCTACAAGCGAATCCAACTGGTTTGTTGTAACCTCTTATAATACAGGTTACACAGATCAACAAATATGTGCCGCACCATGGTCTACCCTCAAAGATTGGATTAAAAAATATTGGGATATGAATTATTATATAACAAGCATTGCATGTAGGAATAATCTCTGGACTGTAGTGATGAGTAAAGGCGCACCATTTACACAACAAGCTTATATGTGGGCAAATTCCGCTACGGATATTGTAGCAAAGATAAAGAATTATTTTGATCAAGGCTATCGGATTACTGCCTGTGAATATGATGGCTCGAAAGAATTTTTCTGTGTGATGTCTAAATCACCCATAAGTGCAGCTACACAAGAATCGATACATATAAATGCGTCTGAAGACCCATCTTCTTTCATAAAAGAAGGTTGGGATAAGGGTTGGAATATAACAT
>JAJPYV010000243.1 GCA_021204735.1 Prevotella sp. | reverse complement strand
TGCATTTTTTAATTTTTAATTCGTCACAGTCGTTAGTTTTCTTTCCAAAAAGCAGGTGTGAAGAGCACCAGTACACTGAAAAATTCAAGACGCCCCATCAGCATCAGAATTGAGCAAATCCACTTGGCTGCATCAGGAAGCATGTTCCACGATGATGTAGGACCAATCTGAGATCCGAATGCAGGTCCCACATTGCTGGAACAACTCAAAGCTATTGTAAATGCATTAGTATTATCTATTCCCATGCAGGCAAGTACCAAAAATGCGAAAAGTGTCAAAACTATATAAATGCACAGGAACACGAGCAGTGTCACTTGTGACTGGTATGGCACATTTCCACCTTTCACCTTTACAGGTAAAATAGCTCTCGGATGTATGATACGGCTGAACTCATTTTTCACTATCTTGAAAAGCATCAAACCCCTTATGCACTTAAAACCACCACTGGTACTGCCGGCACAAGCCCCAAAGAACATACATACACACAAGATTATCCATGTGATATGCGGCCACTGACCAGCATCCGCATTGAAAACACCTGTTGTAGTAATCAAAGAGACAACCTCAAAAAGGGCATAACGCAACGAATCCATGAAATTATAATTCAAGTCTCTTACCATGAAAAATATGATACCTGCCGTTGCCATAACCACAATCGTAAAGTAAAACCTCAACTCAGTGTCTTTTACCATATCCTTAATTTTCCCCCTGAACAAAGCCATATACATCATGGTGAAATTAACACCGGCAAGAAACATGAAAACTATCGTAATATAATCTATTGCAACAGAATGGAAATAAGCGGTGCTATCGTTGTGCGGTGCAAAACCTCCCGTTGCAGAAACTGTCAAGGCATAATTCAAACAGTCAAACAAATCCATGCCAGCAATATAGAAACATACGCCACAACCCACCGTAATAATAAGGTAAATCACCCAAATCGACTTTGCCGTCGTGCTGAGTCGCGGATGCAACTTCGACTTTATAGGACCTGTCGCTTCTGCGGAGAACACCCTCACACTACCCCCTACAAGAGATGGGAGGATGGCAATGGTGAAGAATACAATACCAAGTCCGCCTATCCATTGAAGCATCGACCGCCAGAATATCAGTGCGTGCGGCAACGCCTCTATGTCATCCAATATTGATGCCCCTGTTGTTGTAAAACCAGACATAGTCTCAAAAAAGGCATTAGTGTAGCTTGTCAGATAGCCACTTATGATGAAAGGAAAAGCCCCGAAAACACTGAATATTACCCAAGTAAGAGTAACAAGCAAGTATGCGTCACGCCTTCCCATACTGTTTTCAGCCTCACGCCCCAAGTATTTCAGTCCTATTGCCATCATGACAGTAAGAATGAGACTTACGATAAATGCAAGGGAATCATCCTCCTTGTAATAGAAAGACATTACGATACAACAGAGCAACATCGTGGCTTCAATAAAAAGCAACGAACCTAAAACCTTATATATGAGTTTAAAATTTATCATCTGTCAGAAGCAGCCGAACAGAACGGTTACTTGAATAATCTCTCTATTTTCTCTATGTTTATATCATGACAGTAAACAACTACTGTATCGCCAGCCTGAATTTGTGAGCCACCGGAAACGAGCATACCCTCACCATTTCTTACGAGTCCACCAATTGTCATACCATACGGAAGTCCTAATTCATAAACCTTCTTCTTCGTGATTTTAGAACCTTCCTGAGCGGTGAACTCAACTACATCAGCATTGGCATTCATAAGGAATCTCGTGTTCTCAGTGTCAGAGTCGAGCAACATCTGGTAAATATGACTTGCCGCGATAGCCCTACGGTTGATGATAGTTCCGATATCAAGGCTCTCCGCCATACTGACATAATCAAGGTTCTCAACCATGGCAACAGTCTTGCGCACACCCATTCGTTTTGCTGTAAGGCAGGCAAGGATATTAGTCTCGGCATTTCCTGTGAGAGCCACAAACGCCTGGGTGTTCTTGATAGCCTCCTCAATGAGAAGAGGAATATCACGACCGTCACCGTTAATCACCATTATGTTTTTATTGTTGATCACCTCATTTATATACTCGCAGCGCTTCTCGTCAATCTCGATTATCTTCGCGTTCATGTATTCAGGCAAAAGCAAAGACGCCTTAAGAGCAGTTTCGCCGCCACCCATAATCATCACATTCTTCACGTCAACGTAATGTTCCTTACCCACAATCTTGCGGATATATGGAATGTAATTACGGGTTGTCATGAAGTAAACCACATCATATATCTTCAGTACATCATCACCACGAGGAATAATTGTCTCTCCACCCCTTTTTATGGCAACGATATGATAAGGTGTCTCTGGTTTGCAGAGGTCTTTCAGGGGCTGATTGAGAATCTCACACGTTTCCCTCAGTTTTATGCCGAGCATTATCAGTGCACCTTCGTGAACATCCCAACGCAGACGTACCCAACTCATCTTCAAACCATTTATAATGTCATGAGCAGCCAGACCTTCAGGATAGATAAGAGAATCGATACCAAGTTTGTTGAACAATGCCACCATCTCATGGTTGAGAAACTCATCGTTATTGATTTTCGCAACTGTCTTTTTCGCGCCAAGAGCTTTCGCTATGATGCAGCAGTTTATATTCAAGTCTTCGTTCAGCGTAACTCCAATATACAAGTCACAATCCTTAACCTCAGCATCCTTCATGGCCTTGATACTTGACGGAGAGGCGTGAATTGTCATGAGGTCATAGTCACCGCTAAGGTCATTAAGTCTCTCCTCATCCTCGTCAATGAGAGTGATATCATAGTTATTACGTGAGAGGAACTTTGCCAAATGTGATCCTATGGCTTTTGCTCCTGCAATTATTATTTTCATACGATATGCCTTACGGCAAATTAAAAATTAAACTTTATACTTTAAAACAGTTGCTTCTTACTTAGTTAGAATGGCGTGCGGCTGTGGTGAGTATGGTAGCGGCAATGGAGCCGGGGTCAATGCCTACTATGCGCTGCAACTCCTCTACTGTACCATGAGCCACGAAATTGTCTGGCAGTCCAATGCGGGTTATCTTGATATTATAACCGTGATCTTCCACCCATTCAAGAACAGCCGACCCAAAACCTCCGTTGCGCACACCGTCCTCCACAGTTATTATATTATCACATCGCGTGCAAACATCCTCAAGGATTTTCTCATCCAACGGTTTTACGAAACGCATGTCATAGTGGGCAATATTGAGACTGCTGTCGCTGCGCTGCGCCAACTGGATTGCCAAGGAGACATTGTTGCCGATTGGTCCGAGTGAGAGTACTGCGATGCCCCAGCCGTCACGCAGTTTTCTTCCCGTACCGGTAGGAATTTCCTCAAACTTGTTACGCCAGTCTGTCAGAACACCCTTTCCACGTGGATAGCGTATAACGTATGCCCCCTTGTTGCTGCTTTGAGCCGAGTACATCAAGTTGCGCAACTCATGCTCGTTCATTGGCGATGCTATTGTGAGGTGAGGTATGGCACGCAAGGAAGCTATGTCAAACGCCCCATGATGAGTAACCCCGTCCTCGCCAACAAGACCAGCGCGGTCCAAGCACAATACCACTGGCAACTCCAGTATGGCAACATCATGGATCACATTGTCGTAAGCCCGTTGTGCGAAAGAACTGTAAATGTTACAGAACGGCAGCAGTCCATCCTTTGCCATACCAGCAGAGAATGTTACGGCATGCCCCTCCGCAATTCCCACATCGAATATCCTGTCTGGCATCTCCTTCATCATGATGTTCATGGAGCACCCCGTCGGCATAGCCGGAGTAACACCAACGATACGAGGATTTTCCTTTGCCAATTCCAGTAGTGTCTCCCCGAATACCGTCTGAAACTTTGGCGGTTCATTGGTAACATTTGAAACTATACGTTCCCCACTGTCAATGTCAAACTTACCAGGAGCATGCCATACAGTGGCATTTTCCTCAGCCGGCGCATATCCATAACCTTTTATGGTGTGAAGATGCAACAGTTTCGGACCTTTCATGTCTTTCAACTGCCTCAACACACGCACTATCTCTATCACATCATGACCGTCAAACGGTCCGAAATATCTTATGTTAAGACCCTCGAAGATATTCTGCTGATGACTGATTGCAGACTTCAATGCGTTGTTCAGTCGTATCAAAGTATGCCGCCTGTCATCATTGAGATACCCTTTAGAGTTCAGCCACTTAGTGAGCAGAAATCTTATCTTGTTATATGTCTTGCCTGTATTAAGTCTTAACAGGGCCTGTCTCATTCCGCCCACGCTCCTGTCTATACTCATATTATTGTCGTTGAGCACAATAAGCATGTCGTTAGGTGTAGCGGAGACATTGTTGAGCCCCTCAAAAGCCAACCCGCCACTCATAGCACCGTCTCCGATAATTGCAACCACATGCCGCTTATCGTTACCCAACTTCTTCGCTGCCACAGCCATTCCCAAAGCAGCAGAGATAGAGTTTGACGCATGCCCGCAAATAAAACTGTCGTATTCGCTCTCAATAGGAGATGGAAACGGACGGATGCCATTCAATTTTCTGTTTGTGCAGAATAACTCCTTGCGCCCCGTAAGAATCTTATGACCGTATGCCTGATGCCCCACGTCCCACACCAACCTGTCATCAGGCGTGTTGTAAACATAGTGCAAAGCAACCGTCAATTCAACTGCTCCCAGACTTGAAGCCAAATGACCGGGATTGGTTGACAATTCTTTCAATATGTCTTTTCGCAACTCATCACATAACTGTGGGAGCTGTTTTGTTTCTAATTTTCTTAAGTCTGCGGGTATATTTATGCCGTCCAAAAGATTGAAACCATCGGTACTTGTCATTATCTCATAGAAATATAGCTTGCAAACTTACAATTTTTTTCTGATATACAGACTTTTTATGTGAAAAATCGCTTTTACTAGTGTCAAAGAGCAAGTGGCATAGGGTCAACCAGCAAGTGCAACATTACGGAAAATAATTGTAAAATCCAACTGAATGGGAAGAAAAAGTGGGCAGCACTAAAACAAAAAAGAAAACTAATTAATTTACTAGTCTGTGATATATCAGTTAAAATTGCTATCTTTGCATTGTTGCAATATGTCTATTATTCAGAGTGGTAATAAAAGGATTATGAACAAAACGGAAATTGTCAATAGAATAGAATACGTAATTTGTTGTGTCGGGGCATTTGCGGAGAAATTCAACATCTCCAATGCAGATGCGTATGCCTATTTGAACAAGTACGGCGCGGTTAACTTTCTTATAGATTGCTATGC
>JAJPYV010000235.1 GCA_021204735.1 Prevotella sp. | reverse complement strand
TGGTTTTTTCAAGAATTGTATGTACTTTTGTAAAGTCTGATGGTGAGGTTAGACTTAACAAATTTGTATTATTGCGGTATGAAAGGCTATATATCAATGGAATATAAGGAAGATGGATGGTGGAGGCAAAACTTGTCAGTGATGAAAAGAATGCTTTTCATCATGATGATTTGTTTTTTGCCATACGCCATGAATGCACAAGACGATAAGACAGTTGCGGCAGAAAGTGAGGCAAGAGATGATTTCCAACCAGAAATGATAACCACCATTTCATCACCCACAACAGCAGAGGCAGTTGACATGGATATGTATGAGAGAACATTGAATAAAGACGTTGAAATCGACAACAATATTGAGAGCGGCATTTCACCTGCAATTCAAGACACGCTACATATTCCATTGCTCAACCGTTACGGTCAAACAGCAATCGGGATGTATCCGATGAATTGGGACGGTTGGTACGATTGGGAATTACACAAAGGACTAAATGTAAATATTGGTATTTCAGCATTCGCAACATTCGGGAAAAAGTCGTGGAGAGGCACTGGTTTCGGACAGAGTATCAGTGTGATGTATGCCGAACCGATTACCGACAAACTGTCAATAGCCGTTGGCGGGTACCTTGACAATCTCTATTGGTCGCACGATTCCTACCGTGATGCAGGGATAAACGCCGTGATCGGATATAAGTTTGACGAGCATTGGGAAGGATATATCTACGGACAGAAGTCATTAGTAAAAAGCAGAATGCCAATGCCATTCTATGACATCAGTAATATCGGAGACCGCATCGGAGCAGCCATAAAATATAATTTCAGTCCAAGTTTCAGTATTCAACTCTCCGTTGAAAATTCTACGAGATGAATTTTTAATTCATCACTCTTAATTCTTAACACTTAATTCTCTTAAGTCGTAAGCTATTGAGAACCACGCTAATGCTGGAGAAAGCCATCAACGCACTTGCCCACATAGGAGTTATTTGCCAATGCCAACCGAAAAGGAAAGGAATACCTGCGGCAAGAGGAATGCACACAATATTATATATAAACGCCCAAAAAAGATTTTGGTGAATCATCCCAACAGTTTTTCGGGAAAGCATAATAGCATCAGGAATACGACGGAGATCCGTTCCCATCAGCGTAACCTGCGCCACGTCCATAGCGATATCAGTACCCTTACCCATAGCGATACTCACATCGGCAGCAGCAAGAGCCTGCGTATCGTTTATCCCATCACCGACCATAGCCACATGATGCCCCTCCGACTGTAGCTGGCGCACCATATTCTCCTTATCCTGCGGCAACACATTACTCTTATAATGCCTGATACCCGTCTTTTCAGCCCAATAAGCAGCAGCCTCACCCTTATCGCCACTCATCATGTAAACCACAACACCCTCATTCTGAAGAGTTTCCATTGCCTCACGAGCATACGGTTTAAGCGTCTCACGCTCATCAAGCGACAATGAATCAGCCTTAGTAAAATCGACATCCCTATTTGGTATAGTCAGAGTTCCCGTCTTGTCAATCACCAAGGCATCCACCTGACGGATATTCTCAAGAGCAGTAGCATCCTTTATCAGAATGTTCTTGCCCGCAGCCTTACCGATACCCACCATCAAGGCAGTAGGCGTGGCAAGTCCCAAGGCACACGGGCAGGCTATAACCAAAACAGAGACAGCAGAGAGAATAGCACGTGGCAACTGCGTCTCACCACCAATTAGATACCACAACACAAACGTAAGAATAGACAAGCATAGAACAACAGGAACGAAAATAGCCGCAATCTTATCGGTAACACGCTGCACGGGAGCCTTACTGCCCTGCGCCTCCTGAACCATTTGAATAATATGAGCGAGCATTGTCTTACTGCCCACCTCCTCCGCACGGAAACGTAAAGAACCCTGCTTTATGAGTGTCCCAGCAAATACCTTGTCACCATTTTTCCTTTGCACAGGAATCGGCTCACCAGTCATCATACTCTCATCAATATACGCCTCACCCACCTTTACAGAACCATCAACAGGGATTTTCTCACCAGGGCGCACCTCAATAATGTCCCCCTTGCTCAATGTAGCAATAGGCACATCATCTACACTATTGCCATTTACGACATGCGCCATCTTTGGAGCAAGACCAATCAATTCACGGATAGCAGAAGCCGTACTATTTTTAGCCTTTTCCTCAAGAAAACGCCCAGTGAGGACAAAAGTGATAATCATCACCGAAGCATCAAAATAAGTATGGTTATCTATTCCCCTTGAGACCCAGAAAGTATTGCCCCAGAAAGTGTTGAACACGCTGAACACGAAAGAGATAAAAGTACTCATCGCCACCAAGGTATCCATGTTAGCCATACCATGCAGCAACTGTCTCCAAGCGTTCACGTAAAACTGCCTTCCACAATACACAATACTGAACAAAGCCACAATCAGCATTGTCTGATTGGCCTCATCCCTATTACCGACATTAATCCAGCCCATGGAAATGCACATCGTGAGCAATGCCAATATCCACGACCAAGTAAGTCGTTTGAGCAAACGGTTGTAATTGTTCTTTTCGATAGTGGCAAGGGAGTCCTCATCATCTACTATAAGATCATAACCAATCTTTATAAGCTCCTCCTTCATCTTTTGCGGAGTAATTACCTTTGGCTCATATTCCACTAATACAGTACGGGCGGCGAAATTCACATTCGCTACCGAGATACCCTCCAACGTGTTCAACTTCCTTTCTATGTTGGCGGCACAACCAGCACACGCCATTCCGATTACGGCAAAAGTACTACGCACAGATTCAAGTTAAAAGTTAAAAGTTAAAAGTTCCATTTTGCTTGGCTCCTTGCTTGCATTATCACCCAAATATCTATCTATGTCCTCCCCTATTGGGGGAGTTAGAGGGGGCTTTTATTTGACATTATTGCGGATTTTTGTAAGATACGCCTTCATGCCTTCCTCATCCTTATTGTCGATTATTTCGAGGAGGTCCTTCAATTCCTTGCGGATATTCGCCACCTGACCAGAGGTATAAGGATTGAAAAGGATTTCCTGCAACAGATAATCATCCTCACTGAGAACACCCTTAGCAATACCCATGTGACGCTTGAAGGTAGTACCAGGCGCATCCTGATGTTTCATCACAGCAGCGAATACGAAAGTACTCACAAACGGAATACTCAAAGAATAAGCCACCGTCTTGTCATGTTCCTCAAAAGAATACTCATAAATGTTCAATCCCAACTTACCATACAGTTCCTTGAACAGAAGCCGCCCCATATAATCACCCTCATTAATGATAATAGCATTCTCATGCTGCAATTGGTTGAGATTTGCAAAAGTAGGACCGAACATAGGATGAGTAGACACAAAGCGATGCCCACATTTAGTGTAAAAATCCTTCAGGCCCGTCTTAACAGAAGAAATATCACTGATGATACATTCCACAGGCAAGTGAGGAAGCACCTCCTCGAAAGCAGGGATAGTAAACTTCACCGTAACAGCATTTATTACCAATTCAGGTTTGAACTCCTCGATTTCCTCCATAGTAGTAAACCGTTGAGTGTTGTAAGTAAACCTCAGTCGTTGCGGATTTTTCTCATAAACCGCCGTCTCATGTTCAAAACTAAGCAGATCGAGGAAGAAACTTCCCATCTTACCAGCTCCAAGTACCAGAATTTTCATATATGAAATTATAATGAACTAAACATCATTGCTTATTGATAATCTCTATCTGTTGCCTTACCGATTCCTCGTGGATAGCCTCGAAAATCGTCTTTACACAATTAGGATGGATGCCACAGAGAGAGCCCTGTGCGCCACGCTTGTCAAGGATTTCATTATAACGAGAAGCCTGAAGGACAGTCATATTATGCTCCTTTTTGTACTGACCAATCTCGCGGCAGACACGCATTCTCTTAGCAACAAGATCCATAAGTTGGTTGTCAAGTTCATCGATTTGCTTTCTCAATGTGGTAATACCCTCAGTTGTTACCGTCTCATCACGGATTACGAGAAGACCAAGAATATAGTCAAGCACGTCTGGCGTAATCTGCTGTTTTGCATCGCTCCATGCATTGTCCGGGTCACAATGACTTTCAATGACAAGACCATTGAAACCGAGATCCATAGCCTGCTGACAAAGAGGAGCAATCAGTTCACGTCTGCCACCGATATGACTTGGATCACAGAAGATAGGCAGATTATGAATACGGCGTCGCAACTCGATAGGAATTTGCCACATCGGGAGATTACGGTATATCTTCTTGTCATAACTTGAAAAACCACGGTGTATGGCAGCAAGGCGTTTGATACCAACCTGATTGAGACGCTCCATAGCACCAATCCACAGTTCGAGGTCAGGGTTGACAGGATTTTTCACCAATACAGGGATGTCAACACCTTTGAGAGCATCAGCAATCGCCTGCATTGCAAAAGGGTTAGCAGACGTGCGTGCGCCAATCCAGAAGATGTCAATACCATATTTCAATGCCAACTCCACGTGTTCAGGCGTAGCAACCTCAACACAAGTCTGCATACCTGTCTCCTCTTTTACCCGTTGCAGCCATGGCAAAGCCTTTTCGCCATGCCCCTCAAAGCCGCCTGGTTTTGTACGAGGTTTCCACACACCAGCACGGAAAATGTGGCAACCCTTTTCAGCCAACTGCTTGGCTGTTGTCATTACTTGCTCTTCAGACTCGGCAGAGCATGGACCGGCAATTACCGTAAGACGTTTATTTTCGCTTGGAAGATCAAGCGGTTGTAATTCAAGTTCCATGTAATTCTAAATTAAAAATTAAAAATTAAAAATCATATTACATTGATTTTATTCTCTGTAAGGCCTCTTGAATTTTGGCATCCTTGGCACAAAGGGAGATGCGGATATACCTTTCGCCATTCTTGCCGAAGATAAAACCAGGAGTGATAAATACACGAGCATTATGCAACACCTTTTCGGTGAGTTCCTCACAATTGGAATATTTCTCAGGGATTTTCCCCCAAAGGAACATACCCACCTGATTCGGGTCGAAAGTGCAGTCCAATTCAGTCATTATCATTTCAGCATACTTACGCCTGTTCTTGTATGTAACAACATTAGCATTATGATGCCATTCCTCACTGTTGTTGTAAGCCTCGGCAGCAGCCAACTGGATGCCACGGAACGTACCCGAGTCGATATTGCTTTTTATCTTCAAAATCCAGTCGATGAATTTCGCATTAGAAGCACACATACCCACACGCCAGCCTGGCATATTATGACTTTTGCTCATAGAGTTGAACTCGATGCAGCAGTCCTTTGC
>JAJPYV010000422.1 GCA_021204735.1 Prevotella sp. | reverse complement strand
TTAAAATCCCTTGGGCAGGAATGCCCGTACGGGTTCGAACCCCGTCCGGGGCACTTTTGGTAGGAAAACCAAGTCAGACAAAGGCAGCCAAAAACAATGAAAACCAATGCTTTACAGCGTTGGTTTTCTTCTTTTATTTGTGCTTATCTGCCCTATTTTTGTTGGAGTTTGCCCTAAATTTGCCCTAAAATTAAAATTAATGTTACCTTTGCCGGCAGAACCAATAAAAGTAACGAGCCATGGCAAATACATTAGTTTCACCTTATATTACCCGTCTTATAGGCGGAAACAAAACCGACAATCCCAAAATTTACGCGCAGCCCCTTTCAGACGGGCGAATCAGTCTTTACCTGATGTACTATTTAGGACATGAAACGAAGAAAAACCCGAAAACGGGCGAAAAGACCTTGAAACCGATTAGGCAGAAGAAAACGCTGAAACTTTTTCTTTACGACAATCCACGGACCCCGGAGGAAAGGGAGCATAACAAAGAGACGGCGGAAATAGCCAAGAAATTGCGCTACGAGGGAGAACAAGAATACAACCTGCGAGAAACCGGGCATCGGATCCCCAAGAAGAAAGACACGGAGTTCATGCAGTATTTCCGTGAATACATTGACAATTACACAAAGGCGGACACACGAAATCTAAAAGTCGCTTACAAACGATTTGTGGACTTTCTAAATGACTCTCCAAAATACAGTATCTACGCAAAGGGAATCCGGCCCGCGCAAATAGACAAGGATTTTGTCTTGTCCTTTGTGGATTATCTGCAAAAACACAGTAGCGGCGAGGGAGCCCACACTATTTATGCCCGGTTTAAAAAGGTCGTGAAATACGCGACTGAACACGATGTCTTTATGAAAAACCCGTGCGAGGGCATTAGCATTAAAGTAGACAAGAACGTAATAAGAAAGGCCATTCTGTCGCTTGATGAAATTAAAATGCTGGTAAATACCCCGTTCCAAGGGAACCCTAATATTAGGCGGGCGTTTCTGTTTTCATTGTACACGGGTCTACGCTGGTGTGACGTCAGGGAGTTGACCTTTGCAAATGTGGACTTTTCAAATAGGCTATTATCCTTCACACAGATAAAGACGGACGGACACAGCGCGAGCGCAAGCGTACAAATCCCGCTCAATGACAATCTCTTGTCATTGATAGGCGAAAAGGGCGAGCCATACGACAAAATTTTCGTTCTGCCCACTTACGAGGCATCATGTAAATCGTTGAAAAAGTGGGTAAAAAGAGCCGGCATAGACAAGAATATCTCATGGCATTGCGCAAGACACTCATTTGCGGTAAATGTGCTTTCAAACGGAGCCGACATTAAGACCGTTTCTTCACTTCTGGGGCATTCTTCCATTGCTATGACTGAAAAGTATTTGCACGCAATAGACAGCCTGAAACGCAATGCAATAGACAGTTTACCGTCTTTCACTCTCTCATAAACTGCGTATTCTCGTCTTTTTTGTGCCTACAGCGGGAATCTTTATTAATTTTGTCCGCGTAATTAGTAGCCGGACAGACGTTTGAGAGTCTGTCTGATTTACCCGAATAAAACCGCACAGTCATGAACGAGAAAGAACTTTTAGAGAAGATCGAAGGAGAACACGATTCCTCCCTTGCTTTTGCAAACTATCTTGATGAGTGGCTTAGAGTCACTAATAGCCGGTTCTTGTGGCAGGTCGCAGATTATATTGACCTTGATCCGACTCAGCAAGTATGGTTAAGAGAGTGTATTTATAAAACGCATGGGCAAGAAATGGGGCTGTTTGTCACTCAAGCAATTTGTGCCTTTCACTTGGATTCGGCGTGCAGTTATGATGATATAAAGATTTTAGACGCTATCACTCATCTTGTCTGCAACGATGCAGAAATGGAAAATTTCAGAGGAATCTGTAAAGCATTCAAGTTGCAGCTAACGGACAAGCAGCGGCATTACATTAATGAATATGAGAATCTGAATAAAACTTTCCCGAATATGGAACTGTTGCTCATCTGGGTTAAAAATTTGAGGCCGGTACATGACAGGCATCAGTTTATGGGCTGCTTGCCGGATTTAGATAAAGATTTAACCTTATCATATTTTCTTGAATTCATAGAAACAATACCGAGCCTTGATCCTCAACAAGTACAATGGGTGAAAGAGTGCGTGCCTAAGAATGGCTATGTTCTTCAAGACACTACGGGCCCCTTATCGTATGGACAAACCATAGTGACACAGCCGGTGCTCCAAAGTGTGGCTCCTCCGCAACTGCCAGATAACGCAGTGGACAAGCAAACTGCAGTGATCCCTGAAATGGCGGTTCCGTATGATGACGAACAAACCGCAGCGGCTCCAACAACCAAACGCAAGACTAAAGATCCACTGGAAGTGTTTCCTAAAAAAGTTAGGAAGCAAGCCAGACAATATTTTGATAAAGCCATTAAAATAGGATTGATGGATAAGAAATACCATTGGCTTGAAACAAAAGTCCTTTTGGCTTGTTTTGCTTTTGGAGTTAGCCGAGCGTTAGAATTGAATGGTACAATAAAAGTGAGAGACCGTGATGAGTATAAATACATCAGCTGGATACCATTTGAAAAGATATTTGGTGTCAAGGGGAAACCCCTAAATTTAAGGGGCTCCTTGAATGATTGTATCAAGAAAGAGAAAGATCCGAAACACTATAATTTAATTTTGGAGATATTTCCGAACCTTAATATATTAGCCGATTAAAATATTAAATATCAGTGATTTATACTACTGGCGGATTCGTAATCTGTCAGTAGTATTGTTTACTGTCGTAGAGCCAACCTTCTTATTAACAGCACATTAGCTTTATTAGTGGGCCATTAGTGGCCCATTAGTGAGTAATATCCCCTTATTTTTTAATTTCCTTTGCGCCGTTGTTAAACCGCGGTTAACAACAGTCGGGGTGAACGGTGTCGGACGCGACCTCGCGACCCCCTAAGTTAAATTTTTAATTTTTCAGAGTTATGAAAAATTACACATCATTGAACGCACCCGAATTAGAAACGGGTGGCTCAAAAAAAGTCCTCACCTTTGATGAGGTCGCCAACTACATAGGGGTATCGAAAAACTATCTCTATAAGCTGACGTCGACACGGAAGATTCCGTACTATAAGCCGAATGGCAAGCTGATCTACTTTGATGCTGTCGAACTTGACGGCTGGCTGCACCGGAACAGGGTGGCCACTGCGGCCGAGCTTGACGCAAGGGCTATGGACATCTGCAGAAAAGGAGGTGTATTATGACTCACCGAAATATATTCGATGCCTGTTATGTACTTCATCTTGATGATTCAAGGCATATCAAGTCAAGGAGATATAACACCGTTAAGTCAACTGGTAATTATGGACCGTTTGAAAGGATGGCCCGCAAGTCCAGAGACGGCATCTTCTATTGCTATCTGTATGATGCGCATGAGAATGGCCCGGTATATCGGGATAATGGCGCTGTCATGCAGCTCGTCCATAATGGTTACATTACGGGGATATTCAACTACGACGTAACGTGTCCTGACTATGCCTATGGAGATATGGCGGGAACGGAGGATGCCTTGATTTTCCATTTCTCTTTGGATCGAAAGATAATGGTTATTTTCGTGGCTATGAATAAGAAATCTGTGGCGAAGAAAATTGTATCAGAAATTATTGCCGGAAAACACGGGCAAGACCTGAACGAAACGGTGTGCAAAGTGAGGGAAGTCAAGCCACGTGTATTACGCATGGAGGGCTGCCGTCATGAGAAGAAGTAATCATACAAAGATTGCCCTACAGCGGGGCCCTAAAAAGGCTAAGTCCCTATTATATAGAGACCATGAATTTATTCCCGGTAACGGGAATATAAAAACGGAGGATTGGGTCCGGGGCCCCTTCCTCCACGTTTTGAAAAATTCGAAAAGACCGACATTATGATAGATCGCGTTACATTAGTGTATGACAAAGGGCTGGCACAAGGGGCATTTGAATACCTTCCTGAGCGCCAGCACGAACTTGAAAATGTCAGGTACTTTCCGAAAGAAGGCCGACCTATCATGTGGACCGCTCACTTGGGCAACATGTTTATAAAATCGACACCCAAATTTTTGATGGTGATGGGATCATTATCCAAATATCTGTATAAGGATAATTTCCACTTTCTATACATCAAGGGGGTGGAAAAGGCCATTGAATGGCTTTCACGTCAACTTGGAGTTCCGATGCGGTTTAGTCATGTCTGGAGTCTTGAATTCGGAGCGTCGTTTTCAGTTACTCATCTGCCTTCCGAATACTACAACGGCTTGGGACAGTTGTCGCGATATAATAGGCTCCAGCAGCCGAATAGTATCCGGTATGAACTTAACAGCAGGAAGATGGCCTTGTCCTTCTATGACAAGGTTGATGAATGTAAGCACAATGGCGTTGCTATCCCTAAAGACGCTGAAGGCAAAAACATCATCCGGTATGAGATTAAGTATAAGAGCGGCTTGTCGAAGCTGTTGAAGGTTCCGGGAGGCGTATATGCTTCTATGCTTTATGAGACACCGTTCTATCGCCGACTGCTTGACATTTGGCGTGATATGTATCATAATATACAGAAATCGCCTATAATAACGCTTGAAGGTATAAATTTCAAGTGCGTGTCAGACCTTAACACCGCAGGCATTTTGGCTCTTGTACAACTTAATGGAGGAGAGGCGCCCTTGATAGACATTATCAAGAACGAGCAGAAGGCCGGTCTGTTGACTCCGCAGCAGTCGTATAAGTTGAAACAATACGTGCACAAAACAATAGCTCAGGGCGGAGCTCTGACTGGCGGCGATGAGTTCATCAATGAGCTTGATAAGAAAATTGACGCGCTTTATCATATACAGATGTCGAAATTGATTGAGTGACTGATGCTCTCGGCGGCCGTGCCGCGACTGTTGAAAGAAGGGACGTGTCGAAGTGCGATGCGCCTCTTCTTTGCTGTTCCGGGCATCGTATGTACGGTGATTTACGCCGATCCGGGACAGTACCGTTTTCTGTATTGAAAGCGCTGTTCAAGCGTGTCCGACATGCTGCTGATGGTCCGGCGGTGCCGCGCAGGCTTTTCTTGGCGCACACCGGCCCCGACCTGTCCGACCCTTGGAACGCCAGATTCAGGCTCACCTACGACGAGGACTACGACGTGCTTGAAGTCCTGTGAAACTTTTTTTTCACTCCAAATTGCCACTTTGGCCGATCTCACGTGTACCTATCTATAGAGAGATCTATAGATGGCACGCCGGCCGGGGAGAAGGAGAGAAGAATGATCTGGCCCCAAAGACACGGAATGTATAGC
>JAJPYV010000008.1 GCA_021204735.1 Prevotella sp. | reverse complement strand
AATGAGATGGCCAACAATTGAACCATATTATATTTAAATATCCTTTTCATTTTATGTTCTTTTTAGATTAGACAATTAATGGACATATCTCCCATTAAAAACTTATATTTACACCTAAAGTGTACATACGCATGGGAGGATACCAATCACCGGTTTCTGGATCATACCCTTTATAAGGAGTCCAGCAAAAAAGATTGCTTCCTGTTAAATATAACCGGACATTCGACATTCTCCATGATTCAATCATCTTACTAGGAAATGTATAGGCCAACGTCAAAGTTGAAAGTCTAAGGAATGAGCCATCTTGTACAGAAAAATCCATTTGGGATGCGTTATAATGATTATAATCGAATCCTGCAACTACACGCGGGAACTTTGCCGACGTATTATCTGTTGTCCACCGGTCCTTCAAATCTGTAGAAGCGACGCTTGTTCCAGTACTCGTAATTAATGATTCATACCAGGTACTTAACTTTTTAGCACCATATGAGTAACTGAATACGGCATTAAGAGAAAAACCTTTCCATGATAAATCCGTAGAGAAGCCTCCATAAAACTTCGGGTCAGTAGAGCCTATAATAACGCGGTCATTTTGATCGATAGCACCACTTCCATCCGCATCTGCAACATATAGATCACCAGGATTCACATTGTAACCATTCCAATCTATTTTATTCAAACGCTCCATATCTGCTTCTTGGGCAATTCCACCGGTTTTCCACATATACAATGTATTACGAGATTGCCCTACAAAAAGATTACCTTCTTTATTTATATTCCTGTCGTCATCTACGCTATAAATAACATCCGTCGTTCCATACAATTTCGTGACTTTATTCCGGTCGTGGGAAAGCGTTGCCATAAAATTCCATTCGAAATCCTGCGTCTTAATTAAATTAGCACTAAGAGAGAGTTCAACGCCTTTATTCTTGATAGAACCTACATTTTCCGTTACAGTACTATATCCGCTCGTTGTTGGTAATGAATGGCTCATTAACAAATCGTCATTCTTTATTACGAAAGCATCCACAGAAAGGTGAATACGTTCACGAAGGAACGCCATATCCAACCCAACGTTCCATTGTTTCTGTTTTTCCCAACTGATATCAGGAGTTCCACGACGGCCGTTGGATACGAAAGATGTTGTATATCCTTCTGTAGAGGAGCCTGTATATGAGACATTATAAAGAGACAGATACGTAAAGTCATCAATGTTTTGGTTACCAACTGCACCGAATCCAAAGCGGAACTTTAATTGGTCAAACAGATTCTGTTTCTTCATGAAATCTTCTTCAGTAATATTCCATGCCAACGATGCTGAAGGGAATACACCCCAGCGATAACCCTTGGCAAATTTGGAAGAACCATCAAAACGGGTGGTAGCAGTCAATAAATATTTGTTAGCATAATTATAATTGACACGTGCGATATAAGAAAGTAATGTGGCTTCCGACCAAGCTGAACTCAAACCTCGTTGATCGTATTTATAGCCATTTCCTAACGAATGATATGTATACAGATTGGAATTGAATCCATCAGCAGTAGCATTGATATAACTGTAACTGTTACGCATGGCACTTGTTCCAACCATGACATTTAATTTATGCTTTTCATTTTTGTCTAAAAAAGTTTCGTATGACAATGAATTATCCCATTGCCAAACAGTACGGGTATCACGATTGTCAACAGCTTCACCGTCCGTGCCATAACGTTCTGATTCATATATATCATTAGGAGTATATTTATTAACTTGCTTTTGCGCATAATCTATCGAGAACGTAGAACGGAAATTCAATCCTTTTATAGGGTTGATGTTTATATAATTAGAACTGAGAAGCCGATTATACACCTGATCGTAATCAGCATACAGGGACCTTAATGGATTAAAGTTATTTTGATCTTGATTACCTTGCCAGTTTAAAGTTTGGATATCCTCTGAAATAGCCAACATTGGATTGGCGGCACGTGCCCTACTCAAGATGCCATCATCTACAATAGAACTTTCAGTCCGGGTGTATGCAGTATTCGTACCAACTTTCAGCCATGATTTGATTTGCTGGTCAGCATTGATACGGCCGGTATATTTCTTTTGTTCACTCTTTTGGAGAACACCTTTATTATTACTATAGCCGAAACTGATATAATAACTACCTTTATCTGTTCCATTTGATAAACTAACCGAGTGATTTTGTTGGAATCCTGTACGACTAATTGCATCCAACCAATCGTATGTCTGGTTATTCTCATAAGCTTCAAACTCGTAATCAGCAAATACAGTGTTTGTGCTCATCATTACATCCTTAATGTAAGCATCAACATCTCCATCAGGATTAGTTTGTTGATAACCATTTATATATGCCTCCTTACGTAGTTCAAACAGTTGCCTTGTTTTCATAGTTTTCGGCATTTTAGCATAAGTCTGAAATCCGACCCAACCGTCATAGTTAACTTTTCCGTCACCTTTTTTCCCTTTTTTAGTCGTAATTACTACCACGCCATTAGCTCCGCGCGAACCATACAAAGCCGTTGCGGAAGCATCTTTTAAAACTTCGACAGAAGCTACATCATTTAAATTTACAGAACTAAAGCCTGAAAAAGTATTATCCATTATCATACCATCAATCACATAAATAGGGTCTGTAGAACCATTAATCGTATTGATGCCACGAATTTTAATAGAAGCATCATCAGTGGGGCGTGTCGGTTGTGATACAAAAACACCTGCTACCCGTCCTTGAAGAGCTTGAGTTACATTTGTTACAGGTTTTTCTTCTAGGACCTTAGCTGTAACGCCGGCAACAGCACCAGTCAAATCACTTTTCTTCATTGAGGTACCAACAACAACGACCTCCTCCAAGAGCTCTGAATCTTCAAGCAGAATTACCTTAATTAACTCCTTTCCGGAGACCTTTACGTCTTGAGTGATGAAACCAATGTAAGAAACACGTAACTCATCTCCCTTCTTTACAGACAAGGTAAAACTGCCATTTAAATCAGTGATGGTTCCTTGAGTGGAACCTTTAACTACAACACTAGCTCCATTTATCGGTACAGCATAGGCATCCATGACCTTCCCGGTAATCACCAGATCTTGTGCGAAAAGGCCGTAACAAGAGAACAAAGCCAAAAGCAAACTAATAAGTCCAATCCTTTTCATAATTTTTTATTTAAGTTCATATTTTATTATTCTTATCTATTTTAAAGAAAGCTACATCCAACGGAGGCACTGTAATATCAAACTCCGTTTTCACCACACTTTCCTTGCCGCTCCAAAGTTCTTTCAAGTTATATTCAACAGTCGAATCTAATCCAATCTGTTCTAACGGAAGTTTTGTTTTTAAGATCTGATCTGAATAGTTAAAGACTGCGTAATAAGCATTACCATCCTCATCCAAACGCACAAATTGATTTTCCGCATTCTCGCTATTACCATACACTGGCCGGAAAGATTTACCATTGGCAACAGCATTGATTTCAGCATTGGTTAAATAGTTCATCGCTTTCTCTTTTACAATTTTTTGACCACCATTACTAAAATCGTCACCAGTTATAAAAATACCGGTAATAACTCCTGAAGTCACACGCGCCCTGTTTTCTCCTTCTGTGGCTTCCCTCAGTACGATATGGTCAGGATCATTAAACTGATAGACTCTATCTAACCACCAACCATAAGAGAGTGCGTTTAATGTATATTCTGTATCCTTTATTTTATTCCAAGCATCGCATGCGATTCTTCGAGATTGGGCATAATGCGCAGGAAATATAGGAGAAATTGAAAGATTGATATACATGTCACCAAAATAGTCATCAATCAATTTCATGCCATAATTATATGCTTGAATGCCTGTTTGTATTTCAGGATTATACCATTTATCAGCCTCCATAGCTCCATGAGTCATAAAATCTAATTTTACATATTCAAAACCTGTCCGATGAAACAATTCAGAAGCGTTTTTCATCATAGCTTCGACTGCTGGATGAGTTGGGTCAAGTGCATAAGCTCCATCCAACTCTTGAGGCTTTCCATTTGCATATAAATATATATCTTGGTAGGTACAAGATGGAAAATCTTTAACTATTACATCCGGGTTCTTTCCCCAATCTGTAAATGGAGTCCAATAAATACCTGCCACTTGGCCATTAGCCTTGCAATTATCAACAAAATCTTTCAATTCTTTTTCTGAGAAGCTGTTCCACCCAGAATCGAGACCTATATACACTAAATTATCTTCATTAGCGAAATGGTTACATTGAAGATTCTGCTTAAAATAATTCGAGACTTCCAAAGCCTTGAAATAGGTTAAATTAAATTGTAATGTTCCCCAACTATTCCAACCAAAAGGCACAGCTTTCTCCCAAGCCTTGGGTGGTGTAACGGTAGCATTTACCTGTGCATATTCCTCCATTCCATCACGCCAGTCATCAAAAAGGCCCATCAAACATTTGGGTGATTTTATCTTTTTACCTCTTAAAGCTCCATGAGATTTAGAATCACGTGTAGTTTGGTCGGCAATTCCACCAAAACAAATTAATGAGCCAACATTGCATCCACTACCTTTACCTATTGTAACTCCGGTCTTCCAAGCATCATGCTCTACTGAACCCACAACTAAAGCATCCCTATTTTCATTGTTGAAGACTGTTGTTACTTCATAACTCGTCATCTCCGAAAAAGTCAATGGACAGGAACGATATCTAATCCAACAATCATTGTCAAACGGTACAAAAAGAGCACGATTAGCTTTACTATTTTTTATTATTTCTGGCATCTGATCGACATTAATTGGTGCCATATAATTGGATGCGGTTTCAGAGTTTCCCTCCAACATGAAATCTGTTAAAAAGTAATCTTTCTCAGGATAAACATAAAAAGAGTGAACCAGAGCAGGCAAATTATTTCCTGTATGCTTCACTATATACCTGAAGCCCTCACCAAAGACATCATTTATTCTTTCTACAGAAACATGATGCTTTGAATAATCATTAGCAGAAATAAAGTTGTCTCCTACTTTATATGAAGCATATAAATCATGGCAGATTAACTTTGAATCTTTTTTAATGTTTATACCATTAGTTTGTGCATCATAATCAATTACCCATTTTCCCGCAACCAATGAATCATTATCAGTACATCCCAACAAGACAAATGTGGGAAAAATCCACGAGTAAGCAATTAAGGATAATGTCCTAAAGCCTAAATTTTGCATCTTCATCGTATAATATAATTTTATAATGTAATTTTTAGAACTCAGTGCTTGTTACATGCACTGTTTCACTGCAAAATTATAAAACCATAAAAAGTTGCTTATATACGAA
>JAJPYV010000316.1 GCA_021204735.1 Prevotella sp. | reverse complement strand
CTTTCTGACTGTGTCTGAAATGCTACAGAGTCTTTTATTGATTTAGATTATGCTTATTTAAGCAGTTTCATCACCTTGTTATAATATCGTTGCGTAGCCTTTACGCTGTATCGCTGCCCACCATTCCAAGAACGTATAGCTTTCTCTACATTATTATCTGGATTGTAGTGAAGCTGAATGAGAATAAACATCTCTTTAGATCTCTGTACGTTAAAGCGGTCTTCCAACGTAAATCTTTTCTTACTATTTCTCTTTTCGAGGATCTGGTTACATTCTTCTACCATAATTGGAGAGATTTGCATTGCTCCGCACGATTTACCCTTAACAGCTTGAGGATTACCCTCACTTTCCACTTGAATGATTGCATTCATCACTGGATGCCAATTAAACCTTTTCTTTACTGTTCCATTTTCCTTAGCTAATGTACTCAAACTTGATATCACAACAAATAAAAATACTAAAGCCAATCTTAAAATTTTCTCCATAAAAACATCTTTTTGGCATCTGGACAAAGGATTGAATGATTTTTTAGTGATGTCCGCGAAACGGTTTATATGAGAATAAATTGCAAACCGAATCTGGATGCCAGTTAAACTTCGTCGAACAGCATCTTTCAAAACAAAAGAAGTACACTGTTCTGTTTTCGGCTGCAAAGGTAAGTATAATTTTTGAATTGACCAAATATTTTTCTTGTTTTCTGACAATATCATGCACTGAAGCCATTTAAAAGGGGCTTTAGGAGGTTATAAAAATATTTTTTTTCATAGTAAAAAGTTTGTTTTTTGGATATGATATATTTCAAGACTTTGCGGTTATAGAAAAAAATATTATATTTGCAGGTATAATAAAAGAAGGAGAGATGGTGCATTTTTCAGGAATAGTCATTGCGGTAACGTGTTTTATTATAATCGGAGTCTTTCATCCTATCGTGATAAAGACGGAATATTACACTGGTACAAAGCTATGGTGGCTGTTTTTAATATTAGGATTAGTGTGCATAGGTGCGGCACTTCTTATTGCCAACTCTCTTTTATCAGCGATTTTAGGTATTTTGGGAGCGTCTTGTCTCTGGTCGATAAAGGAATTGTTTGACCAGCGTAAAAGGGTTCAGAGAGGGTGGTTCCCGATGAATCCTAAGCGCAAGCACGAATATTAAATATAAAGAAATGAAAGTTACATTGCTGCTTGTCGGCAAGACACACGACAAGATATATTCAGAAGGTATTGCAGATTATGCCAACTGGATTAACCATTATCTGCCGTTTGATGTGAAAGTGATACCGGAACTGAAAAACAGTGCTAATCTCAGCGAAAAGCAGCAGAAAGAAAAAGAAGGAGAACAGATACTTAAAAATATAGAGGAAAAGAGTCATGTGGTGTTGTTGGACGAGCGAGGCAAAGAATATAGAAGTGTTGAGTTTGCCTCATGGTTTGCCAGTAAGCAGCAGTCAACGAAGCACCTTATATTTGTAGTAGGAGGTCCATACGGTTTCTCGCAAGACGTATATGATAGAGCTGACGATAAGATATCCCTCTCTCGCATGACATTCTCCCACCAATTAGTAAGACTCGTGTTCGTAGAACAGTTATATCGGGCGTGTACCATTATAAAAGGTGAGCCATATCATCATGAGTAAATAACTTAAAAACTGAAAAATACAAAAATATGGAAAGAACATGGAGATGGTTCGGCAGGAACGATAAAATCACACTGTCGATGCTAAAGCAGATTGGAGTTGAGGGCATTGTCACCGCATTGCACGATGTTCCCAATGGAGAAGTGTGGACACGAGAGAAAATACGCGACTTGCGTGAATACATTGAGAGTTACGGTATGCGCTGGTCGGTAGTTGAGAGTTTGCCTGTTTGCGAAAGCATAAAATACGCAGGTGCAGATAGAGACGAACTTATTGAAAAATATAAGGAAAGTCTTAAGAATCTCGGACTTGAGGGAATACATACCATTTGCTATAATTTCATGCCGGTGCTCGACTGGGCAAGGACAGACCTTGCACATCCAAATCCAGATGGAACAAGCAACCTGTATTTCAGTCATGCACAGTTTGCTTACTTTGACTGCTGTATCCTGAAACGTGAGGGCGCAGAGAAAGATTACAGTAGTGAGGTAATGCAAGAGGTAGAGAAACTAAAAAAGGAAATGAGTCCAGAGGATGACCACCGTTTGGTTGAAAACATAATCGTGAAGACACAAGGTTTTGTGAATGGCAACATAACTGAAAGCGACGAACACCCGGTAGAGATTTTCCGTGGGCTTCTCGCTTTGTACAAGGACATCACAAAAGACAAGTTGCGTGAGAACATGAGATATTTCCTGAGTGCCATAATGCCAGTATGCAATGAGTATGGAATGTATATGTGCGTGCACCCCGATGACCCACCGTTCCCTATACTTGGACTGCCCCGTATTGTTACGTGCGATGAAGATATCGAATGGTTCCTCAATGCAGTTGACGACCCCCACAATGGACTCACTTTCTGTGCAGGATCATTATCGGCAGGTGCCCATAACAACATCCCAGAACTCGCACGCAAATACGCCCACCGCACATGGTTCGTACACATGCGCTCCTGTAAAGTGTTCCCTAACGGAGATTTCACGGAAGCATCCCATCTCGGCGGGCGTGCCGACCTGATAGAGTTGGCACATATTTTCGAGAAAGTCAATCCAAAACTTCCTATGAGAGTTGACCATGGTCCGAACATGCTTGGAGACCTTGACAGAGGCTATAATGCAGGTTATACTTTCCTCGGACGAATGTTCGCATTGGGACAGGTGGAAGGAATATTGGCAACGGTTGATAGGGAATTAGGCATAAATCAATAAATTAAAAATATATAAGATATGAACGAACTATTTAATATAAACGGCAATGTAACTGTAATCACTGGCGGAACAGGTGTTCTTGGCAGGACGATTGCAAAATATTTGGCAGCCAACGGAGCAAAGGTTATTATACTTGGCAGGAACGAGAAAGTCGGTAATGAGATAGTGGAAGACATCAAGAAAGACGGTAATGACGCTGAATTTATGAAGACCGACGTGATGAACCAGGAACTCGTGCAGAAAAACTGTGATGATATATTGGTGAAATACGGCAGAATAGACACATTGCTCAATGCCGCAGGCGGAAACATGCCAGGTGCTATTATAGCTCCCGACAAGAATATATTCGACTTGAAAGTGGAGGATTTCCAGAAAGTAGTGGAACTGAACCTTACAGGAACAGTGATACCTACGCAAATATTCCTACAACCAATGGTAAAGCAGGGTAAAGGTTCTATAATAAATTTCTCATCCATGGCAGCATTCCGTCCTGTCACCCGTGTTTGCGGATATGCAGCAGCTAAGGCAGGAATCAGTAATTTCACTGCTTTCATGGCTACCGAATGTGCGAAGAAATTCGGAGAGGGGATTAGGGTAAACGCCATCGCTCCAGGTTTCTTTATCACCGAGCAGAACAGAACGTTGCTGACTAATCCAGACGGCACATATACACAAAGAGGCAATGATGTAATCAACAAGACGCCATTCGGCAGGATGGGCGACCCTGAAGAACTCTGCGGTACGATACATTACCTTATGAGTGACGCCGCAAAGTTTGTAACAGGTACTGTTGCCGTGGTTGACGGAGGATTCAACATCTTCGCAATGTGATTTCATATAATTTATTTACTTAATTTAATAATAAAAAAACGACAAGTTAAAATAAAAGCATTAACTTTGCAATGGTAATGGAAAACTGACAAATTAAATTTAATACAAATCATGAAAAAGTTACAAGCTTTAAACAAAAGGACAGCGCCGAAGAGCGTAATGCCAGAGAAAATCATTCAGTTTGGTGAGGGAAATTTCTTGCGTGCCTTCATTGATTGGATTATCTACAACATGGACCAGAAGACCGATTTCAACGGTTCTGTAGTTGTTGTCCAGCCTATTGACAGAGGTATGGTTGACTGGCTCAACGGTCAGGACTGCCTGTATCACGTAAATCTGCAAGGACTTGACGAGGGAAAACCGGTAAACAGTCTTACCCGTATCGATGTTATCAGTCGTGCATTGAATCCTTACACACAGAATCAGGCATTCATGGCACTTGCTGACCAGCCGGAGATACGTTTCGTAATCTCCAACACCACAGAGGCAGGTATCACATTCGACCCAAGTTGCAAACTCGAGGATGCGCCGGCAAGTTCATATCCAGGCAAGTTGGTTCAGTTGCTCTATCGTCGTTATCAGACATTCAACGGCGACCCGAAGAAAGGACTTATCATATTCCCATGCGAGCTTATATTCCTGAACGGTCACGTATTGAAAGACTGCATCTACAAGTACATCGACCTTTGGAATCTCGGTGAGGATTTCAAGAAATGGTTCACAGAGTGCTGCGGTGTTTATGCTACATTGGTTGACCGTATCGTTCCAGGGTTCCCACGCAAGGAGATCAAGGACATCCAGCAAAAGATTTGCTACGAGGACAACCTTGTTGTACAGGCAGAGATTTTCCACCTCTGGGTAATCGAGGCACCGCAGGAAATCGCAGAGGAGTTCCCGGCAGACAAGGCAGGTTTGCATGTATTGTTCGTTCCGTCAGAGAAGCCATATCATGAGAGGAAGGTTACTTTGCTGAATGGTCCTCATACAGTGCTCAGTCCTGTTGCATACCTGAGCGGTATCAACATCGTACGCGATGCTTGCCAGCATGAGGTTGTCGGCAAGTACATCCACAAGGTACAGTTTGAGGAGTTGATGGAAACACTTAACTTGCCGAAAGATGAGCTTCAGCAGTTTGCAGGTGATGTTCTCGAGCGTTTCATGAACCCATTCGTTGACCACCAGGTAACGAGCATCATGCTCAACTCATTCCCGAAGTATCAGACACGTGATCTCCCAGGCGTAAAGACATATTTAGAGCGCAAGGGTGAGTTGCCACAGGGACTTGTATTCGGACTTGCAGCTATCATCACATATTATAAAGGTGGTAAGCGTGCTGACGGTACAGACATCGTTCCTAACGACGCACAGGATATCATGGATCTGCTCAAGAACCTTTGGGCAACGGGCGACACTCAGAAGGTTACTGACGGTGTTCTTGCTGCTGAAAGTATCTGGGGTGAGAACCTGAACAACATCGCAGGACTTAACGCTCTCGTAAAGAAAGACCTTGACCTCATCCAGGAGAAGGGCATGCTTGAGGCTGTTAAGACTATCCTGTAAACGACATTTTTGTCGCTTAATGACAAGGTTGGAAATTGAAAGTCATGGCTTGATAAAATCAGGCGTGGGGCTTCGGTTTCCAACCCTTTT
>JAJPYV010000150.1 GCA_021204735.1 Prevotella sp. | reverse complement strand
ATCGACCGGCCGCAGACAAGCAGCAGCTTTTTAATGCCTTTCCGTACGAGGCAGTCGCTTAACTCCTTGTAATCATCCGTTGCGGACAGTATTTCCTGTTCAACCATGGCTCTCTGTTTATTCCTCTTCGGGAATCAGCGTGATGATGTCCTTGATGGACATGCACACGTCGTCGCACTCCTTTGCCCTGTGGTTCTCAAGTATCAGCCTGGCCGCATGCTGCATGGCGGGAAAACCGGTACGGGTAAGCTGGTTGGCGTAGATGATGACGTTCACGCCGCGTGCCTTGAACTCCTCCTCCGTCACGGTGTTGAACGAGGTGGGGACCACGACGATGGGGGTCGTGGCGTCCTTTGCCCTGAACTTCTCCACGAACTCGAAGATTTCGCCCGGGTCTTTCTTACGGCTGTGTATCATGATGGCGTCCGCTCCCGCCCGGGTGAACGCGAACGCACGGTTCAGGGCGTCCTCCATCCCACGCTCGAGGATAAGGCTCTCTATCCTTGCGCAAATCATGAAGTCGCGTGTCTTCTGCGCTTTCTTGCCCGCCGCGATTTTAGCAGAGAAGTTCTCTATGGAGTCCTGCGTCTGGGTGACCTCGGTGCCGAACAGGGAGTTCTTCTTCAGGCCAGTCTTGTCCTCTATGATGATCATGGACACGCCCATGCGCTCCAGCGACCTGACGGTGTACACGAAGTGTTCCGTCAGCCCGCCGGTGTCGCCGTCGAAGATGATGGGTTTCGTGGTCACTTCCATGATGTCGTCGATGGTGCGGAAACGCGAGGTCATGTCCACAAGTTCTATGTCGGGCTTGCCTTTGGCGGTGGAGTCGCACAGGCTACTTATCCACATCGCGTCAAACTGTCTGGCCTCGCCGTCTTTGTGCACCACCGTCTTCTCCACAATCAGCCCGGTGATGCCGCTGTGGGCCTCCAGCGCGGTGACGGTGCCTTTCATGGCAAGTACCTTTTTCAAGCGGGCACGGCGTATGTCGGGAAGGGAGAGGTCCTGTCGTGCCCTGCGCTCCAACGCCTTGTACCTCTCGTCGCGGGCGTAGGGGAATTCCACGAGCTTGCCGCCGTAGGAGGCGAGGATGGAGACGACCTCGGCCCTCACGGGCTTCTGGAACCCCGTCTGCCAGTCGTCGCCGTGCACGACGTATGTAGGCCTGTACATCTCGAGGTTGTCCTTGTAGCTGAGCGTTTTCTGCTCCACCACCTTGTATACGCCGGCTATGTTCTCGAACATGGACTTGCGCTCTGAAAAAGGCAGCAGGGGGAACCTCTTGTAGCTTGTCACGGCCTCGTCGGACAGCACGCCGACGATGAGTTTGCCGAGGCGTTCGGCCTTGCGTATGATGGCAATGTGGGCGCCAAGGAGCATGTCGGTAGAGAAGCACATGTAGACAGTGCGGCTCTCTATCTCGCCTAATTTGCTCCTTACCACGGCAAGGTCCTCGGGATTGTCTATCTCGCTGCACAGCCGGTCGCGTATGTCGAGCGGGAGGATGGCGCACCTGTCGGTGACCTCATTGAGGGCGTTCTCGGCGTAGCATTTCACGCGGCCCGCCTCGCAGAATGTGACGATGTTGTCGAGCCAGATTCTCCAGTCGGCCTTTTTAAGATGATACAACGCCTGCGCCGCCATGGCCTCATTGAAGAACTCTACGCCCACCTTGCAGACGCGCCCGTTCCTGACGACGGCCTTGAAATCCTTGTCGGGCAGGGGAAGCGTGGAGCTTACCGTCATGCAGCTGGCTTCGCTTGTCAGGACGGAATCGAGCACGCTCCGTTCAAACACAAGGTCGCCGTGCATCAGGATGATGTCGTCGTCTAAGTATTCCCTCGCGCAGTAGATGGAATAGATGTAGTTGGTGTCTTTATAGACCTCGTTCTTCACGAAGGTGAAGCGGACAGGCAAGCCGAGGCTCTGGCAATAGTTTACCAGCACGCCGTCGAAAGCGCCCGTCGTCATTACCACTTCCGGAACGCCCGCCTCCGACAACAGCTTAAGCTGCCTGCTCAGGATGGTCTCGCTGAAAGAGATTTCCGTCATGCATTTGGGGTGCTCGGATGTGAGCACGCCCATCCTGCTCCCAAGACCGGAATTCAAGATTAATGCTTTCATATTGAATATTATATTTTGAATCTATATATGTATCAACTCGTTTTGAGGTAACGTTGGATTATTCCAGAATATTACTGCAAATGCCTTATTACCCACGACTTCATATTTTCTGAATTCAAAATGGCATCATGCAGTATCTGTTTTACAATACTGACGTTGCCATTAAGAGGATATTCCTCAAGCATTTGATTCCAGAAATCCTGTTTCGACATCTTGTCCTTTCGTTTATCATAAGCATTTGTTATTCTATTTAATTCATCTCTTAATTCCCTTACCAAATAAACTTGGTATTCTCTCAATAATTCCAATTCGTAAATTGTTGATATAACTATCCCATCCGAGGTATTTTGTTGGAGCATAGATGAAATATCTACTGACGATATCATTGGCATACCACAAGCATCTAAAGATATTGTACATTCAATGGGGATATGGGATGGCGGTGCGTCATAATAAGCATTCCATATAAGTCTGTTGCCGTTATTGTCCAACCATTTAGTAGCTTTCTTGCGATTGCAGTTTCCACATAAAGGGATTAAATTCCTTAAGTGAAAAGAGAATTCCGCGAATTTATCTTGAGGCGCATAATGATCCATCTGCTCCGCAGGTTTCAGCCCACAAATAGGACAAAAGATTGTTTCTCCACCATTATGGTTTTTGAGCGTTTCCCTGTGTTTAATGAGAATCGGTCTGTTGGAGTTATAAATGCTCTTAGCGGTTTCATAATCATTATCTCCATTTGATATCAGAGGATTCAGTAAATGCAGGTTATTCTCATTAGATAGCCTGTCATATTCTGCAAATGCGTTTTTCAAGTCTTGTTCCCTGTCGTGCATAAAAGCCCGCTTATCTTCGTGCAAGCCCTTTTTTGCCTCCTCAAACTCATCTTCTATTGAAATACGATTGGGCTCAAGATTCTTCATCTCTTTTATTTTTACTGTTCAGACAGAATATCCCTTATGATCAGGCGGGCATTCATACTTAATTCACAATCTTGTTTTATGATGTTGGTAATATCATCATAATTCTTACCATTCCTCTTGAATCTTCTTATTAATTCAGTGTAATATGATTTTTGTTCGTCATAGCCGAAGATTTCCCTATACAAGGAAGTTACATCCTCTCCAAATGTAGGGAATTTAACCTTTGTTATAAAGGGAATAACTTCCTCTTTTCGTTCCATCAAGTAAACCCTGCTATTTGGAATTTCCCTGATAATCAGCGGTGAATGTGTCGCTATTATAGCGTAACTGTCAAATTTAGAAAGTAAAGTGTATAAAACCGATACAAAACACATGATATATTTTGGATGGAGATGTATCTCCGGCTCATCAAAAATAAAAATGGTGGAGAAATGAACTTTAGCACAAATGCACATCAACAAAGCAAGGATTTGTCTCTCTCCGGAACTCATCTTATGTATTATATCGCAGAATACTTGTTCATCAAAGTCTATTTCTTCATGTTCATCGTCATCTTCGCCAGTGTCTTTACTTATGAAAGCTTTGTTTATATTTATGCCGAAATTAACTTCGATTATTTCGGAAAGAATCGTCCTCATAGATCTCCTTTTCACTAAGGGCCTTGATATTATTTCTGTTGCAAAACTTTTCATCTTTGCATCAAACTCGTCAGAATTCTGTTCCAAACTGATATATTCATAGTCAACTTTATCATTGCCTTTTATTTTGGAATAACCGTCATAAGAATTTGAGCATACCGCAATACAACTCCTGAACATGGGAGTATCACCTATGAAACCTGTCTCATATCCTTCCACATCCTTGTTGACGACATCTTTCAACCATTGTGACATCATTTGAGTCTTTCCTACACCGTTCTCTCCAATAATCCCAACGCATCTTTTGTAACTTTGTTCTGGACGATAATCAAATTTAACATCCCATTCCGAGTATGAATCCTTGTTGTATAAGGGGACATATTTATATCCAAATGAATAAAATGTTTCTATGTTTCGATTAGCGAGTATTAAAGGGGCTTGTTCCAAAGCTTGTTGAGAGCTAAATTCTCTCATCAATGAATTATAAAATCCCCCAAATTGCCTGAAATATTCAGACCTCTTAGAATCAATCGTTACATCTTTCAAATATGTCAGGATTTCAATTCTCACGTCCTCATTTGAAATGACTCCCATTAGATTAAGGTAATAATCGGCAGCTATTCCTAAAGAGCAAAAACTGTCATCTAATGCTTCATCAAATCTTTTAGGAATTAGTTCAAAGGTATTACTCCCTTCAATCGTTAGTATTTTAAGTTCACCTATCTTGTGTTGTTGGTTACTATCATCATAATAATAAAGGCAGAACCATGTATACCAATCGAAATCATTCCAATCATAATTGAAAACAAGTACACAACAGGGATATATACTTGGAGGCGTTACATACGAACCGATGTTAGCACGAGGACCTCGTTTTTTTTGAACTTCAAAATGCATCATAAGTAAATATGATAATTATTATTGGTCAAACGTAAGTTTACTTGTATCTGTAAATTGTCGGTCTGTACCTTCAACGAAGCTTCTTCTTTTACTTTTCCCCTTTCCCTTCTTCTTCTCCTTCCGTAAAGGGAGCATCCTCAATGTACAGCAATACTGGTGAAATATCGTTGTACTATTTGGAGGAAAGGTATAGAGAACTTTGTTTCAGGTGCAGAACAACTCTTAAGATTTGCCCACTGGAAAAGCTTCGTCCTGGCAGTAATGAGTAGTCACTCGAAATCATTGTTATTATACATTGTTTTGCTATCATTGGTGATGGTGCTAATTTCATAATTATTTTATTTATTCGAGAGACAATTTCTTGAACGCTTACCTTAGGAATATTTAAGTATTGTCATTTTTTGGGGGGGGGTAAAACGCAGATGTGTCGAATCAGTTATTATGATAAGATTCTTACAAGCTCTCGAGATGGCTACATAGAAATTTTTTTCATCTTCAAATTTATCAGCATCCAAAACAATAACGGTATCAAATTCCAGTCCTTTTGTCAAGAGGGTAGAGCCTATACATCTGCCATATATTTTGCGCCCTTGGTGGCGTATTCGCGCTTTTAATATTTTCATCGCTTCAAACATCGTAATGTTATTATCTTCTGCTATCACAAAGCATTTACATAGGGTTGAATAAAAGTTTTTATGGTAGTCTTTTATTCTTGGCAGTTTAACTATGCAGTCAAATATTTGTTTTAGGTTATTCAATT
>JAJPYV010000314.1 GCA_021204735.1 Prevotella sp. | reverse complement strand
CTTGTTTTGATGATTCTCAAAATCCTGATTTCCTAAACCACAAAGAGTGGTTCTATGACAATGTTCACCTTAACAAGAACGGCGCGCCGATATACACCCGAAAATTCGCGAAGCGATTGCAGAAAGTTGTACATTATAACGAAAAATACCCCATCTAAAATTTATATGATATGAAATTACGCTTATTTTTCTCATGGCAATCAGAAACCGATGTCAAGTATAATAAAAAATTTTGGGCTGAATGTATTACAGAAGCGATAGCCAAAGTACACAATGAGTTGGGAGAGGTAAATATAGAATATCAAGAAGGAGTTTCCGGTGAGCCTGGTTCTCCGGATATAACCAAAATAAATGAAGAGCGAATAAAAAACTGTCATATTTATGTAGCTGATATGACGTTTGTTGGCCTCGCGCCAGATAGAAAAAAAGGTTTTTTCGGATTTCGGCGTAAAAGAAATGGTAATGAGAAGAAGAGGGTAATAATGAATGCCAATGTTTTGCATGAGCATGGAATTGCATGTGGTCGAAGAAATTTTGACTCCCAAATAATAAAAGTTCTTAACACGATAAACGGTAGCCCAAATGATGCTGATAAAGAAATGCCGGTAGATTTACGTCAAAGAAGGAATCCCATAGAGTACAAGTTAAGTTCATGCCCTCAATTTGAAAGAAAAAATGTTAAGAGAGAATTGGTCAAGGATTTGACTAAAGCAATAAAGGGTTGTGTAAAATCAGCTCAATATATGCTCGATAAAGACATTTACCCTTTTATAACACACAAAAAGCAAATTGAATTATCGGATTTTATTGGGGATTTTTATTGGGACGGCTATGAACCTTACAAAAAAGAAATTACAGAGAATACAGATAATCTTCGTATATTAGGGTTATATGGATTAGGTAAAACGCGATTGGTGTTGGAGAGTTTTCGTGGGCAAGAGGATAATTGGAAATACGCATACGTAGATTGTCAAGATGTGGATGAAAAAGAAATTAAAAATAAACTTCCTTTTATTTTTGAGAATTATCCGGAACTAATTTTGATATTTGATAATTGTGACAAGATTCTGCATGATAAGATAACTGACTATAAAACGGCCAAACGAGCCATAAATCCTATTATCACTATATGCAATGATTATGGAGAAGCCGACAATTCTGTTTCAAAACCTCTTAGGTTGGGAAAGAAATTCGATAAAGTTGTGGATGAGATATTCGATGGGTACAAGGACTATGTAAAGAATTATGATTTGAAAAAACTAAAAGAATTTGCAGACGGAATACCCAAAATTGCTCTGGTATTGGGTGAAGGTCTGAAGCACGGAGAACCCCTCGGCCAAATAAACGATGATGCTTTGATGGGAAAATTTCTAGGTGTAGACAAAAACAGTAGAGAAAGGAAAATTCTGCGCTCACTTTCGCTGTTTGATTTTATCGGTTTTGCCAAGGAATTGCATGGCGAAACTGCTTTTGTTGCAACTAATAAAGATATTACGTCAATTGATGGTAGCAATCAAGTTTTAGAACATGAATTTGACGAAATCATATTGCGATATAAAAAGAAAGGCATAATAGAGTGTAAAGGCAGAATGATAGGAATACGGCCCATTCCCATAGCATTGCGTCTTGTAGCGGAATGGATTGAAGAATGTACTACGGAAAGGCTGCAAGCTGTTGTCCATTCAATACAGGGTTCTGTATATTCTGTAACCTTGTCACGTGCGTTATTAACGCAATTTCAGAATATGGCATTCGATGAGAAAGCCAAAATGATGGTTGCGGAATTTATGAATGTCCAAAGCCCTTTTGTGAATGCGGAAGTGATTAACACAGAATTAGGTTCACGCCTCTTCCGCTCTTTTGCAGAAGTGAACCCTGTGGCTGTAGCGAGCGGATTGTATTATGCGCTGGGTACGCAATCGACCAGCGAACTGAAAAAGCTTGCGGAAGGCCGGCGTAACATTGTATGGACCTTGGACAAACTATGTTACGACTCACGTTGTTTCAACAAGGCTGCCAAGATGATGATGTTGCTGGGTATTGCTGAAAATGAAGAATACGGGAATAACGCCACTTCACAGTTTATTGGGCTTTTCCCCGTCATGCTCCCTGCTACGGAAACCCCTCTGAATGATCGTCTGGACTTCTTGCGTCAAATGATGGCAACGGAGGAGTACAAAGAAATTGTTCTCAAAGCAATCTCACGGGCTCTGCGTACGGGTGATTTCTTTTTGATGGGCGGCGCGGAGAGACAAGGAACCAAAAACCTGAGTTACTATAAGCCTAAAACGTATGAGGAAATACGTGAATACCTTAGCGGTTGCATTGAACTTGTCAAAAACGAGATAGGCCAACACTCCGCATTTGAGGGGCAGTGTTTGGGAATCTTGGAAGACAATTTCGGCATATTGTGCCGTTGCGGTTTGTGTGATTTGATATTGCCGTTAATAGAGGATGTTTCTGAACGCAAGAACGGCAATTGGGACAAAATGTTGGATACACTATATCTTGTCAAAAACAATCCGAACATTGTATTAACGAAAGAACAACACGGCAGAGTGGACAGGGTTATAACGAAGTTAATGAAGACCGACATTGTATCCCGATACTGCTACATAAACAAAGAAGGCAGATGGAATTTCAATACGATGGCTTTGGATGCCGTTAACGAGAGAATTGAGAATCTTTATTCTGATTTGGCAAAGGAAATTGCAAGCAAAAAGTTATACGACAAAGAAATCCTGCACAAGATTCTAACATCGGAAAACCTTCTGACATATTCTTTCGGGAAGGTTTTGGCAGAATCTTTAAACAGTGAGGAACAACTCATAGTTACAAAAAATTTCATCGATGCCATTCCGGATTTTCAATACAACGGCTATGCGGTATTGGTGGATTTCATGAAAACCATTGATACAACTGTATTCGATTTCGCATTTTCAGAATTGCTGAAGAAAGAAAAATATGACATCGCATTTTCGTGTACGGCTGCCAGAGGGTTAATGCCGGATAATCCAAAGTTTGACTGCTTGTACAGCTTGGTTAAATGCGGGAAAGTGCCGGTGGACATTTTTCTCCAATATTGGTCCTTCCTCACAATAGGAGAGCATTCCGATTCAGATATAGCAAAATTGTTCTCGAAAATATCCAAGCTGCCGGGCTCATTCCAAACAGTTTTGCATATGGCCATGATGACAACCTTCGGAGATAATTATAGCCGTATGCCCGAAACCTTTGAGGTTATAACAAACGTCGTGTTGAAAGATGCAGCATCCGAAGACCTTCTCGAACCGTCCGAGCAATATTGGCATATCATAAATTTCTTGTTGAAAAGAAAGCACAATCCCGAATTGGCATGCACGTTGAATAAAAAGGTTATAAAATTCTTAGATAGCGACAGCACACACTATAGTAGCTACGGCCTTGATGATTTTTATCAATTGCTTGTAAGAGATTATTTTAGCGAAGTCTGGAAAGACATATCTGATACTTTGGTAAATGACGAATTCAGCGGTTACCGTTTGCACAATATCCTCGGTTCTAAAACAGGGAGCTACAATGAAGCGGGAATATTGTTCACGGAAGACCATACTGAAAGTTTTATGGCGTGGTGTGAACGATATCCGGAAAAAGCTCCTGCCATACTCATAGAAATGGTTCCTCTGGATGGTAATGGCAAATTCCCCGATTTGGTGATTAAAATTTTGGAAAAATACGCTGACAAACCATATGTTCTGAATTCTCTTGAGGCGCATCTGGGGACTTTTGCAATCACCGGTTCCGTTTTGCCTTTACTCTACAGTCAGAAACGTGCGGTTGAGGCTTTGCTGAACAACAAAAACGCAATTGTCCGTCAATGGGCTGCAAAGATGACCGCCTCCTATGAGAAGAAGATAGAAGATGCCCAAAATTTCGAAGAGGAGCATTACACGAGTTGGAGTTAGCGATTCGCGACCACATCAGTCAGACTAATCATAAGGTTCCATATTTGATTCTTTGGCTTTCAAGCCTATGACTACATGGTAAAAGAACAAATTGAGAATATGTCAGCTATTACTTGTGAAATGGAGAATGAGATAAACGAGTTGCTTAATCTCCCCATAAAACCACATTTATCACAGATATATGCAGGGCTTGAGAAGTACCGATTATATTGGTCATATCTCCCAAAGGAAACACATTCAAAAGTTATCACAACGATGATGTCGGTATGTTGGACATTAGGTGTAACTTTGGAGAATTTGGACTATATCAAGCACATCGCGGGCCCATTGGAAAACAGCATGAACGAGTTTTGCAAACTTTATGGAAATGATTCTGAAAGGGATAGTAAATGGTATAGTGCATTAATTTACGCGAATTTTAGCATCATTGCATCCGAATTTAATCCCTTGGCTTCAAAAAAATTCTTGTTTTACTTGATGTTGTCAGGGAAATCCAAGAACAATGAAAATTGGAGTGACAGGAATTTATATTGCTTCCGAAAATGCGACAAATATTTTATCGGAGATTTAAAGGATAACGTCTTGACTCTCTCCGACCCCGCTAACTTTAATGACCCGATGGATTGCCTTATGTTTCCTTGGATTGAATACATGAAGAAAGAAAAAGACGAAGAAATCCGTATGAAACAATTGGAGGAAACATGCCGTTCGGTTAGAATCCGCTGCTTTGTCTGCTATGATCATCCATCTGAGGGTAATTCTAATAATGCTGTGTCTAAGAATGGGGGTTCTGAGGTTTGTAATACGCTGATGTGGTCACATTATGCCGACAGTCATAAAGGCATTTGTGTAAAATATAAGTTCCCCAAAGATTTTCCCAAAGATGATAAGGAAAATATGATTATATCACGATGGAGAGGAATAAAATATGATGACGAACAAACAGTTGATAAAATGAGTTTCATAGATGCGTTTTTCGGAAAAGCCAAAACTTGGGAATATGAGAACGAAGTTCGCTTAGTTTACTATGACCCGTCAACAAAATGTGAGTATACAAGATTACATTTGCCACTAGGTTGTGTGGAAGCTGTTTATTTCGGAGTTAAATGTCCTGAGGGATGTATCCAATATGTTCGTGAGGCAGTGAAAGGTCAAGGAGTAAAATTATATAAGATGGAAACAGATTCTCGTTATCTTTTGAAATTAACTTGCAAGCAGCTTCCGTAAAATGTGTTCACGTATAGAAATTCGTACTTGGAAAGATTATATTTTTCCACGAATATTATGCACTGGTAATTAAATGAAGCAATGCGAGCACTTGAGAGGAAATACTACGCACCATTTATCCTTGTGAGCACACTGTTCTTGTTGTGGGGGCTGGCCAACAACATGACGGACACGCTCCTTGCGGCGTTCAAGAGGATAATGAAC
>JAJPYV010000112.1:16761-23179 GCA_021204735.1 Prevotella sp. | reverse complement strand
ACCATCGCACCGTCTCTCACTTGCTTGCGTGCTATGGACAGTGCTTCGTCGTATGATTTCTCGCTGATTAGGCGTAAGAACTTCCTGCTTCCTGCTACATTGCATCGCTCTCCGATGTTGATAAACGAACCGTTGCTGTTGAATGCATCAAGTCCGGCAAGCCATGCTTTCTTGTCTGCATGGGGCAACCTGATATTGTTCTCGTTGGCTACTGCCTCTGCTATGCAACGGATATGGGCGGGCGTAGAACCGCAACAGCCTCCTACAATGTTAACTAACCCTTCTTTCACAAAGGCTGAGATACTGTCTGCCATCGTTTGGGGGGTCTCATCGTATTTACCCATCACGTCGGGCAGTCCTGCGTTTGGATATGCACTGACGTAACAGGGCACTATGTCGGCAACTTGCCTTAAAAATGGCAACATTTGTTTTGCTCCGAATGAGCAGTTGAGCCCTATACTGAAAATGTTGGCATGGGCTACTGACGTGACGAAGGCTTCTAATGTCTGTCCCGACAGGGTGCGCCCTGAGGCGTCTGCCACTGTCACGGATAGCATTATGGGCAGTGTCTTGCTCGTATGCTCAAATGCTAAACGGGCTGCTTCCAACGCTGCCTTGGCGTTGAGGGTGTCGAATATCGTCTCTATTAATAATAGGTCAACACCGCCTTCTATGAGGGTTTCCATCTGCTGGCGGTAGGCTGTGCATAGCATGTCGAATGTTACGGCTCTGTATGCCGGGTCGTCTACATCGGGCGACATTGATGCTGTCTTTCCTGTTGGTCCTACTGATCCTGCCACGAAGCGGGGCTTGTCAGGGGTTATCTTACTCATCCTGTCTGCCTCTGTCCTGGCTATCCCTGCGGCTGCCTTGTTGATTGCCTCAACATACTCTGCGGTGTGGTATTCTCTTTGGGATATCGTCTGGGCACTGAATGTGTCGGTCTCTATTATGTCTGCTCCGGCTTCAAGGTAGCCTCTGTGGATGTTTGCGATGATATCAGGACGTGTCAGTACAAGCAGGTCGTTGTTGCCTTGCAATCGCACGTCGTGCCCCTTGAATATGTCTCCCCTGAACTCGTCTTCGGTAAGTCGGAAACTTTGGATCATCGTTCCCATGGCTCCATCCAAAACCATTATGCGCTCCTTGAGAATGCTCCTAAGTTTCTCCTCCGTATCGTTGTTTTGCATTATCAAAATTCTGTTTCGTGTATTGCCCCAAAAAATCATTATTGTTTTGCAATATCAATAAATCTTTCGTTATTGCATCAATATACTTGTTTCGCTATCTGTTCTACGGATGATGACGCACTCATGCTGTAGAAATGTATACTTGGCACATTTGCTTGTTTCAGTTCTCTTGCCTGTGCTATTCCCCACTCCACGCCTAATGCTTTCACGTCATCATTGGTCTTGCAGTGTTGCAACTCTTTGACTAACTCCTCCGGAAAGTCGATGTGGAATGTCTTTGGCAACAGTTCTTTCTGTGTCAATGATGTCAATGGTTTCAGCCCCGGTATTATGGGCACGTTTATGCCGTTTTCCCTGCACTTTTCTACGAATGCGAAATATTTTCTGTTGTCGAAGAACATCTGTGTTACGACGTATTTCGCTCCTGCTTCTACCTTTGCCTTGAGGTATCTTATGTCGGTTTCCATGTTCATCGCTTCTTCGTGCTTTTCGGGATATCCTGCCACTCCGTAGGTGAACGGTATCGCTTGCGTTTCTTGCTCGGTGCCGTCTATCATTATACCGTTGTTGAAATTGTTCACTTGTTCGCATAGACCTATAGCATGACTGTGCCCGTTCTCCACCGGGATAAAGCGGTTCATCCCTGCTGCCCTGTCGCCACGCAACACTAACAGGTCGGTTATTCCCATGAATGAAAGGTCTATCAAGACGTCTTCTAACTCGGTCTTGTTATAGTCACTGCATATCACATGGGGCACTGGCGTGATACCGTATTTCATCTTCAATGCTATGGCTATCGCCGTGCATCCCGGCCGCTTCTGCTGGGTGTATCTGCGGAAATAGCCGCCTTCCACTTCTTTATATATTACATCTGTCCGGTGGGTGGTTATGTTGATGTATGAGGGATTATACGGCAATAGTCGCTCTACCGTCTCATACAGCTTACTGATGTTCTTGCCTCTCAACGGCGGCAGTATCTCAAACGAGAATGCCGTACTGTGGGGGGATGATAAGTATGTTGCGATACTCATGATATTCTTACTTTGTAGGTCTCTTTTTGATAAATAGTTATAAAAACTTTATGCAAAGATACTAATTTCGTTTGAAAATACATATCTTTGCAATTAATTGTAATAAAAAACAACTTTATGTTCAGTAAGGATACATACATTAAACGACGTGCCGCCCTCAAAAATCTCGTCAAAGGGGGCATCGCCATTTTCTTCGGTAACAACGATTCGCCCGCTAATTATCCTGCTAACGGATATTATCCTTTCCGACAGGACTCTTCGTTTCTCTACTATTTCGGTTTGGAACGCAGCGGTCTGGTTGCTGTGATTGATTTTGACGAGGATATTGAAACTCTTTTCGGGGATGATATCGACATCGAGGACATCGTTTGGTTCGGGGCTGTCGACAGTGTGCGTGACATGGCTAACAGTGTGGGTATCGCCAACACCGCGCCTATGTCTTCGCTTAAGGTAATTTGCGACAATGCTATTCAACAGAAACGCAGAATCCATTTTCTGCCGCCTTACCGTCACGACACTATGCTCCAGATTTCTGACTTGCTTGGCATTCATCATGCTAAACAGAAGGAGGAGGCTTCCGTAGAACTGATTAAGGCTGTCGTGAAAATGCGCTCTACTAAGGAGCAACAGGAAATTGATGAGATTGAGAATGCTTGTTCCATCGGTTATAAAATGCATACTACGGCTATGAGACTCACTGAACCGGGACTCACCGAAAAGTTTATCAGTGGGCGTATTAACGGTATTGCTAACTCTTTCGGAGCTATGGTCAGTTTCGCCACGATCTTCACTCAACATGGTGAGATAATGCATGGCAACCCTTCTTGGAACCGTCTCGAAAGCGGCAGACTTGTACTGTGTGATGCTGGTGCTGAGAACAGAAATAATTACTGCTCTGACCATACTCGTACTTATCCTGTCAATGGTAAGTTTACGCAACGTCAACTTGAGATTTACCAGATTGTGGAGGCTTGCCACGACTATGTCCTTGAGGTAGCTAAACCGGGCGTACTCTACTATGATGTCCACATGGCGGTCTGCAAACTGATGACTGAAAAACTTAAGGAGGTCGGACTGATGAAGGGTGATGTTGACGAGGCTGTCAAGGCGGGGGCGCATGCTATGTTTTTGCCTCACGGTCTAGGGCACATGATGGGCATGGATGTGCACGATATGGAGGGGCTCGGTCAGAATTATGTCGGCTTCGACGATGAAATTCAACCATCTACTCAGTTTGGCACGAATTGTCTGCGTATGGGTCGCCGACTGGAGAAAGGATTTGTCCTCACTGATGAGCCTGGTATCTATTTCATTCCTGCTCTCATTGATGATTGGAAACAGCAAGGTTTGCACAAGGATTTCATTAATTATGATGTTCTTGAGACTTACAAGAATTTCGGTGGCATCCGTATCGAGGATGATATTCTCATAACTGACGATGGCTGCCGCTTCCTTGGCGAGGAACGCATTCCTTACCACCCGGAAGACGTGGAAATTTATATGCAGAGGGGTGGAGATGCTAATTAGATATACATTAATAAATAAATAATAATGAAACAGTTGATTATCATTGCCTTGTTTGCTATCATCGCAACTGGCGCTAACGCACAGGAGAATAAGGATTCTGTCGACTACAAGAAACCTGTGTTCACTACAGTGAAAGAGAACAAAATCACAAGTATCAAGGACCAGAACCGTAGCGGTACTTGCTGGGCGTATTCTACTTTGAGCTATTTCGAGAGTGAGATCCTCAAGAAAACGGGCAAGACTTACGACCTCTGCGAGATGTTCGTGGCTAATCATACTTACATGGACCGCGCCATCAAGTCGGTTCGCATGCACGGGGATGTGTCGTTCTCACAGGGCGGTAGTGCTTACGATGTTCTCTATTGCTTGCAAAACTATGGTATCTGCCCTGAGGATGCTATGCCCCTGCCCGGCACTCTCTATGGCGACACGCTCGCTAACTTCGATGAGTTCTTTGATGCTATGACTCCTTACGTCGAGGCCATAGCTAAAAGTAAGGCAAAGAAAATATCGGGTGCTTGGAAAACGGGCTTGCAGGGTATCCTCGATGGCTACCTCGGCAAGTGCCCTGAGTCGTTCACTTACGAGGGGGTTTCTTATACTCCGATGTCTTTCATGAACAGCCTTGGTCTTGACCTTGATGATTATGTTACTATCACAAGCTACAACCATCATCCTTTCTGGTCTCAATTCGTTGTTGAGGTTGAGGACAACTGGCGCTGGCCGCTTAGCTACAACGTTCCTATGGAGGACATGATGAAGATTATCGACAATGCTGTCAACGAAGGATACACTGTTGCTTGGGGCGGTGATGTTACTGAGGATGGATTCACCCGCAAGGGTCTTGGTATCGCCTACGACGTGAAGAAAGCTCGCAGCATGGCTGGCACCGACGCTGACAGGTGGTTTAAGTTGTCTGCCACCGAAAAGAAAACAAAACTTGATTCTCTCGGTATCGATGCTCCTGAAATTATTCCTACTCAGGAAATGCGACAAGAGGCTTACGATAATTGGGAAACTACTGATGATCACGGCATGCTGATTTATGGTATCGCTACTGACCAGAATGGCCGTGAGTATTATATGGTAAAGAACTCCTGGGGCGAGTATGGCGACTACAAGGGCATCTGGTACATGAGCAAGAACTATGTCGCTTACAAAACTATGGACTTCCTCATCAACAAAAATGCTATCCCTAAGGACATCCGCAAAAAAATGGGAATCTGATAAATACGAAAAGGTATTCAAAACTTTTTGAATACCTTTTCATTCTCGCAAATAATTTAGCAAACAATAAAACAAGTTCCTCCCAAGCAAGGAGCCATGCAATCTCAAATTCTTAACTCTTAATTCTTAACTCTAAATTCTACCCTCATGAAACAGAAAGATAATAATAGACCTAACGAAGGAAATTTCGGTCATAACGACAGTCATAGACCGAACAACGGACGTATGTCCAACAATGGACATGCGCAAAACGGTGGATTCGGCCGCCCTCCAAGACCTAAGAAGCACCATTATATCAGAAACTTTTTCTTCTTTATCATTTTTGTGATCGTTGTTGCCATAATTGTGGTTTTTGCAATGAAACATCTGAAATCTACTGGCACTACTTCCGTTGGTGACTCAATAGAAAGTGTAGTCGCTCCTGTGATTGATGACCCTGAGGAACAGGCTCTTGTCGATAACGCAAGCGGATCTGTCAACAATCATGATTATGTTGATTTGGGCTTAAGTGTCAAGTGGGCTACTTGCAACGTCGGTGCGGAAACTCCATCCCAATACGGCGATTATTATGCTTGGGGCAAGTCGGAAACAAGCACTAAATACACAAAAGCTACTTGCTACACTTTCGGCAGGAGTATTAACGATATCGCAGGTGATGCTGAGCGCGATGCCGCTCAAGTCAACTGGGGCGGTTCGTGGAGAATGCCTACAAAGGAGGAATGTGAGGAACTGATTTCTAAATGTAAAGGTGAATGGACAACAATAGGCAGCCATGACGGTTATATGGTAACTGGCAAGAATGGCAAGAAGATTTTCCTCCCCGCAGCCGGTAGCCGTACCAACTCTGATTATTACGCCACCTCTGAAATGGGCTACTACTGGAGTTCCACTCCTGACACCGAAGATACACGACGCGCCTTCGCACTTACTTTCGACACCAAAGACTTTCTCAAAAGCTGGCCTCTCCGCTATTGTGGACAAACCATCCGTGCCGTCTGCACCGATTAATAAGATTAAATGTGGAAGCTATATTTATCGAAGCACTTACATCAAAACACAAAAAGCCGCACAGCATACACTGATGCGGCTTTCTTGTTTATTCAATCTTAATTACATTTATTTGCAACAAAATTCTTCATTGTATAGTAGATCCCAATCGTATCGGGATTTGTGTTCTTTTTTTGGTGTCATTAAGTAAACCTTAACTCTAAACTCCCCTGCCGCAACTCCGGAAATCAGATAGTCGAGAATTGGTAACTTACCATGTTTTACGGCATTCTCATCCACTTGTGCGATTATATATCGCTTACCAGTTTCTGAGCAGTAATAAATTAGACCACTGTATTCATCGTATTCTTCATCTTCGTTCTCTGCTTTGTCTTCTATATCGTCTTCGTAATCATCATCATCTTCTTCATCATCATCTTCTTCATCTTCATCTTC
>JAJPYV010000112.1:0-16661 GCA_021204735.1 Prevotella sp. | reverse complement strand
TCATCTTCTTCATCTTCATCTTCATCTTCGTAATCGTAATATTCTTCCTCTTCTTTAATATAACTATACACATATTTCAAGCCACTGCAGTTTTTCTCTATAAACTCCTGCGGTGTAAGCTCATCCAGATCAAGATAACCATCCTCGATGGCAATACAAATATACCCTTCTTTAAAGGCAGTAGGGTCGAATACCAATAATAATCTGTCGCCATCCCAACCATACATCATGACAGGATACTTATATTCTATTGTAGGTTTCTCAATGTGTTTGAAATGTTGGCAATTCTCTTTCATGTCTTTATTATTTTGTGTTATTATTCAAATGCAAATTTATAAATTATTTTCCTAACTCATTTCATATTAAATTGCAAATTTTATATCTTTATGATTTAACTCTCAATAAAGTAACCAATGCTTAGCAAATTTCACAGCCTTCCCATTTCGCTGTAACTATAATATCTCCCATCGGTTATTATTATATGGTCGAGAAAATGTATTCGCATAGTCTCGCATGCCTTTTTCATGCGTTCAGTAAGGCGATCATCGTCCTTGCTGGGCAATGGATTGCCACTCGGATGATTATGACAGAGTGCTAAAATTGTTGCATTCTTGAGCAGGGCTGCCTTAAGTGCTTTACGCACATCTACCGAAGTCTCTGTCAATCCTCCACTCGACAATTTCTCATAATCTATATACCTGAAATTCTGGTTCATCAGAATTGCCCATGCCTCCTCGTGATCCAAATCCATCATCTGGGGACGCATATATTGATATATCGCATCTGCCGAATTTAATTTCTTGCGCTCCTGCACATCTTCCCTTTGTCTTCGCTTACCCAACTCGCACGCAGCTATCACCGTTATTGCTTTTGCCGGGCCCATACCCTTATATTTTTTGTCGGTTAAATCCTTTATCGACATTTTTCCTAACACATTCAGACTGTTGCCACAGTCATTAAGAATGCGTTTCATCAAGTCAACGGCACTCTCATTTTGTGACCCTGACCCGATAAGGATTGCCAACAGCTCCGCATTTGACAACGTCTCAGCTCCCTTCTTCATCAATTTCTCTCTCGGACGGTCTTCTTCCGCCCACTCTTTTATTCTTAGCTTTTCCATATTTTGAAAAATCTCCGTTTTCAGTGTTATTTATAAAACGTTTCATTGAACGCTGAAAATTCCTTTTTCGACCTCACGCACCTTTTCCACCACGCTGACAAAAATCCGCAACCGTATCCGAACAGTTGTATGAATGCGGCAGGTATGCTCAGAAATGCAACCTTAATACTTTTATTACATACCAACGACCCGATGAAAATCAATAGCGCATAGAATATTATCGGCAACCATGGTGCAGCGCAGAGCCAATACCACTTATGCACGTCGTCATAATGCATCAGCACTCGTCCAACAGCTGATATGAGAATTAACGCACACACTCCCACTGTGAACACCATAGGCAACAAATGCACCAATTTCAGTGATTCGGGGTACTTTTTATATAGATTTATCCTGGCAATCCCACTGTTGTACACCTGACGGAAAAACTTTTTAAAGTCTGTCCTCCGCTTATGCCACACCCATGCCTCTGGAAACAGTCTGCAACGCAGCCCAGCCTTGAATATCCTAATGCTGAAATCAATATCTTCTCCAAATCGCATTTTCGAAAATCCGCCAAGTCGCATATATGCCGTCCGCCTTATTCCCATATTATATGAACGGGGATAAAACTTGTCGAGCTTCTTCTTGCCACCCCGTATTCCGCCTGTGGTAAAAAAACTTGTCATCGAATAACTGATGGCTTTTTGTGTATCGCTGAACGACTCATGTGCTTTGTCTGGCCCGCCGAATGCGTCTGCATCCTCTCGCCTCAACTCGTTCTCCACTTCCGCAAGATATGTTTCAGGCAGCACAACATCTGAATCCAACACAATAAGAAACTCTCCTTTTGCCCGCTCTGCTCCGTAATTCCTGCTCTGCCCTGGCCCGCTGTTCGGCTTCATGTAATAATGCAGATCAAGCGTGCCTGAATATCGGGAACACACGTCCTTGCATGTCTTGCTGCTCCCATCCTCCACGATTATCACTTCAAAGTCCTTCACGGTCTGCGTGGTCAGACTATTCAACAACTCGTCTACCTCGTCGGGACGATTGTAAACCGGGACTATGAATGTGTATCTCATTTCTCTTAAACTATGGTTGTCAAACAATTAAGGGAGCCTCTCAGCTCCCTCACTGCATTTCTTAATTATTGAATTATTCCTTGACACGGCTCAAATAACTGCCGTCTCGTGTGTCAACTTGAATAAGGTCACCCTCATTGATAAACAACGGCACACGAATCGTAACACCCGACTCCAATGTCGCTGGCTTTGTGGCATTCGTCGCTGTGTCTCCTTTTACGCCTGGCTCACTGTGGGTTACGCGCAAGTATGTCTTTACTGGCATCTCTGCATAAAGAATTGTTCCGTCTGTCGTGTCTGAGACTACTTCCACTATGTCACTCTCCTTCATGTATTCTCCACCGATTATCAGGTCTTTCGCAATCGGAATCTGCTCGTATGTTTCCTGGTTCATGAAGATTCGCCCTGTAGGGTCTTCATATAGGTACTGGTAGGGCCTGCGCTCTATGCGAACATCTTCTAGCTTGAAGCCCACAAGAAAAGTACGGTCCAATACTCTGCCATCGACCACGTTCTTCAGCTTCGTACGCATCACTGTGTTGCCTTTACCTGGCTTTACGTGCTGAAAATCTATGCATACCCAAATTTGATTATCCAAACGGATGCATGTCCCTTTTTTGATTTCCTGTGAATTAATCATGATTGTAAATTTAATTTGTTTTGTTCCGATAATGGAAATAATCTTCTTTCTTCGTGCAAAGATAACCCTTTTCTCCTAAAAAACATAAAACTATCTCCTAAAAAACTGCTATTATTTGCTTATTTAAAAAGAAATTTGTACTTTTGCACCCCGAAGCGTGAAAAATATCCACTCATTACGTGAAAAAATAACAAATAAATATATTCAAAATGAAAAGAACATTTCAGCCACACAACCGCAAAAGGCTAAATAAGCACGGCTTCCGTGAAAGAATGTCCACTAAAAATGGGCGTCGCGTTTTGGCTTCACGCCGCGCAAAAGGGCGCAAACGCCTTACTGTTTCTGATGAAAACCACGGAAAATAAACGCTGACATCTTTGGCTTTTGATAGGATTTCAGAAAGAAGTAAAGCTTATCTCTTTGCTCCTTTCTGTTTTTTTTATACCTTTGCAGAAAAGATACTTGCGTAGATGAAAGCTCGGGAGTTCTTCGATAAATTTCGCAGCAAACGACTGTGGTTGAATCTTCTTGCTATGCTGCTCGTTGTCGTCCTGCTTTGCGTGGGTACGTATATCGCTATCGCCTATTATACTCACCATGGCGAGGAGATTAACATTCCAGACATACGACATAAACAGTTTTCCGACGCTGAACACATTCTCGAATCGAATAGCCTCAATATCATGGTCAGCGACACGGGTTATGTAAGAACTCTTCCCGCTGACTGTATCCTTGAACAGTCGCCTGAACCTGGACGCAAGGTGAAGTCGGGACGTACTATCTATGTGGTTATCAATTCTGCCAACTCACCAATGCTCACCATTCCTGACATCATTGACAACTGCTCTTACCGTGAGGCACGCGCTAAACTTACTGCCATGGGGTTCAAAGTGGGACCTACTGAATATATTCCTGGTGAGAAGGACTGGCTGTATGGGCTTAAACATAATGGTGTCTTACTTCAAAAAGGAAGTAAGGTGTCGGTGGATGATATGATTGTTATGCAGGTCGGTGATGGTCTAATGGACGAAAACGATACTATAATGTATATGGATGCCGATGACTTTATGCCTGCTTCTTCTGAGGATGGATATAATTCTTCGGGACAGGACGATGAGGATGACTTCGAGGTCGTTACTGGTCCTTGACATAAAAATACAAAATATGGCTGAGGAATTTTTAGATGAAATAGAGGACGAGGAGGGGCAACAGCTCTACGAGCATTTGCGTATCGTCGTCGACAAGGGACAAGTTCCATTGCGTATCGATAAGTTCCTCTTTGATCGCCTGCAACATACCAGCCGTAACCGCATTCAGCGTGCGGCTGACGTGGGATTCGTTCACGTTAATGATTGCCCAGTTAAAAGTAACTACCGTGTGCGGCCTCTCGATGTCATTACTCTAATGCTCGACCGCCCACAATACGATAGTACTATCGAGGCAGAGGACATTCCTCTTGATGTCGTCTATGAGGATGATGAACTCATGGTGGTCAACAAACCGGCGGGACTTGTGGTGCACCCGGGTTGCGGCAACTTTCATGGTACTCTCGTCAATGCTGTGGCTTGGCATCTTAAAGATAATCCTGCTTATGACCCTAACGACCCTGAAGTGGGCCTCGTACACCGCATCGACAAGGACACAAGTGGTCTGCTCGTTATCGCTAAAACGCCTGAAGCAAAATCGAAATTGGGCGTGCAGTTTTTCAATAAGGAGACTCACCGCTCTTACAACGCTCTCGTGTGGGGGCATTTCACTGAGGAGGTGGGGCGCATTGAGGGTAATATCGGTAGGGATCCTAAAGACAGATTGAGGATGACGGTTTTTCCACCTGATTCTGAAATCGGAAAACCTGCCATAACTCATTATAAGGTGCTCGAAAAATTCGGGTATGTCACTCTTGTGGAATGTGTCCTCGAAACGGGCAGAACACACCAAATCAGGGCTCACATGAAGCATATCGGACATCCCGTATTCAGCGATGAACGGTATGGGGGTAATATGATACTGCGGGGTAACCGCACAAGCAAGTATAAGCAGTTTGTCGATAATTGCTTCGCTCTCTGCCCACGACAGGCTCTACACGCTAAAACTCTGGGATTTAAACATCCTAAGACGGGAAAAATGATGGACTTCTCCTCTCCCCTCCCCGATGATATGCGCCTGCTTGTCGAGAAATGGCGTAACTATACTTCGCAAATTAAAAATTGATTTAAATAATATATTATTATGAAGAATATTAAAAGAACCATCGCTATTATGTGTGGCGGGGATTCATCTGAGTATGGTGTTTCTTTGCGTTCTGGTCAAGGGGTCTACTCTTTCTTTGACAAGGAACGTTATAACGTATATATCGTCGTGGTGAAAGGCCGCGACTGGCATGTCGAATTGCCTGACGGCACAAGTGTTCCTATCGACCGTGATGATTTCTCTTTCATGGAAAACGGATCCCTGGTACAATTCGATTATGCTTACATCACTATTCATGGCACGCCTGGTGAAAATGGTATCTTACAGGGCTATTTTGAAACTGTAAAAATTCCTTATTCTACGAGCGGTGTTCTCGTTGAGGCTCTTACTTTCAACAAGTTTGTTTTTAATCAGTACATCAGAAGTTATGGGGTAAGGGTACCTGACAGTCTGCTTATCCGCAAAGGATATGAGGAAATCGTAAGCGACGAGGAAATCGAACAGCACATCGGCATGCCCTGCTTCGTTAAACCTGCTGCTGACGGAAGTAGTTTCGGTGTCTCCAAAGTAAAAAATGCTGACCAACTTGCTCCTGCTATTCGCAAAGCTATGCTTGAGAGTGAGGACGTTATGGTGGAACAATATGTTGAGGGTACTGAAATATCCATGGGCTGCTACAAGACTCGTGACAAGAGTGTTGTTCTCCCTGCCACAGAGGTCGTTACTCAACGTGAATTCTTCGACTATGATGCTAAATATAATGGTCAGGTTCAGGAAATTACTCCTGCCAGAATAAGTGATGATACTGCAAAGAGGGTATCAGAAATCACCAGCCATATCTACGACATCCTTCATTGCAATGGTATAATACGTATTGACTATATCATCTCTCATGAAAAGAATGCTGACGGTGAACTCATCGACAAGGTGAACTTAATCGAGGTAAACACTACTCCTGGTATGACTGCCACCAGTTTCATCCCGCAACAGGTTAGGGCTGCTGGTCTCGACATGACCTCCGTACTCACCGACATCGTCGAAAACCAGTTCAGATAACTACAAGCAATTTCGCAAACTACAACGAATTCTTAACTCTTAATTTTTAATTTCAAATGACAGCGTCATTTGACGATATTCGACCATACAATTCCGATGAGCTTCCCGGTGTTTACGAGAAACTACTCTCAACACCGGAGTTTCAGCGGGTTTTATCAGTTGTTTTTCCGAACGTATCTCTCGAAGATATTCGCAAAGCTTTCTTTTCCTGCAAAACTAACCTTGAGTTTCAGGAAAAAATGTGCTATGGCTTTCTCCAGAACCTCATAAAGACCGCCACAAAAGGTTGCACAATAGATATTTCCGCTATTGACAAAGCAAGAAATTATACTTTCGTCAGCAACCACCGTGACATCGTAATCGACTCGGCGTTCCTCTCTGTGATGCTCGTGGATGCTGGTTTTTATACCACTTGTGAAATTGCTATCGGAGATAACCTCCTCAAACTTCCTTGGATTAAGGATTTCGTCAGGGTCAATAAGTCGTTCATTGTAAAGCGCGGACTCTCACCTCGTGAAACACTTCTTGCCAGTAAGGTGCTATCTGACTATATGCTTTTCGTTATCGAACAGAAACATGATAATATCTGGATTGCTCAAAGGGAAGGTAGAGCTAAGGATTCTGACGACCGCACTCAACCTGCTGTCCTAAAAATGATGGCTATGGGTGGGGATAAGGGCAGTCCAATCAAACAACTGACACGCTTGCATATTGTACCTGTCGCGATATCTTACGAGTTTGATCCGTGCGACTTCCTCAAAGCAAGGGAATTTCAACAGAAACGTGACTTACAAAATTGGAAGAAAGCGGAAATGGAGGATGTGATTAGTATGAAGACTGGTATCATGGGCTACAAGGGGCATGTTCACTTCCATTGTGCTCCATGCATTGACAACTGGCTCGCCTCGCTCTCTCCTGACATTCCGAAAACGGAGATCTTCGATGTCATCGCTCATCATATAGACCATGAAATTCATTCCAACTACCGCCTATATCCTTCTAACTATGTGGCTGTCGACTTGCTCCACAATAATGATAATAATTCTGCAAAATACTCTGACGAGGATAGAATTGCATTCGAGAAATATATCAGCGAACGTATCAATATGATTGAACTACCTGACAAGGATATCGCTTTCTTGCGTGAACGCCTGCTCACTATGTATGCTAATCCTGCAATTAATTTCTTAAAAACTACTGCTACAAAATGAAAAAGTTCGCTTTGTTCATCCCGTTACTGTTTTTCATCTTCTCTTGCAGCACTGATGGCTACGACACAGGCGATGGCCCTCTCTCTAACATGCGGGCTGACTTTGTCGAGGCGCAAACCAACTCTTTTGCTTATATCAATAAAATAGAAACTGACGATGGGGAGACTCTCTCTCTCACTAAGTCGCCCTCCGCCTTGTGGGCTTCTAAACCTGACACGGTTTATCGTGCATTGCTCTATTATAATAAGGTATTGTCTTCTTCTGGCTCTTATCAGGCTGAGCCGATTACAATTTCGCAGATCCCTGTTCCCACAATCCACGATATATCTGATTTAGAGGAAGGCATAATCACCGACCCCGTAACTTTCTCAAGCGCATGGAAAAGCAAGAACGGTAAGTACATCAACCTCGATTTATACCTCAAACTCGGTTCTTCTGACGATACCAGCAACCAACAGCTTCTCGGCATTGTGTACAACGGCTCCCAATTAACTGATAATGGTAACAAGCACATCAATCTCCGTTTATATCATTCTCAAAACGGTGTCCCTGAATATTATTCTTCAGAAACTTATCTCAGCATCCCTATCACCTCCATCCCTGACTCTCTTTCCGAAGGTGATGAGGTGGAAATCACCATCAACACTTACGACGGTGAGATAACCAAATCATTTGTTATCTAAATCAAGTTCCACACCCAAGCAATAAATAAACGCTCCCACAAGCAAGGAGTCAAGCAAAATCGAATTCATAATTCCTAATTCTTAATTTCTCAAATAGCCCTCTGCTAATGTAGGGATACAATTTATTGAATCCTCTCGTTTCGGAGAAACGACACCCAAGCAATAAACGCAACCGGAATGAACTTTTAACTTTTAACTTAAAAAAAACTTCCATGGAATCATGGAAGTTTTTTTGTATACTCATCACTAATTTCTTAGAACTTGAAATAGTTTTTAGCGTTGTTGTAACTGATATCCTCAACCATACGATAGAGGCTCTCCATATCATCAGGAATAAGACCTTTCTCAACGTCTGTACCGATAAGATTACAGAGCAGACGACGGAAGTACTCATGACGTGGATATGACAGGAATGAACGGCTGTCTGTCAACATTCCTACGAAACGGCTGAGAAGACCGAGAACAGAGAGTGCATTCATCTGGCGTGTCATACCGTCAAGCTGGTCGTTGAACCACCAACCACTACCAAACTGTATCTTACCTGGACATGAGCCATCCTGGAAATTACCGAGCATTGTAGCGATAACCTCATTTGCACATGGATTCAATGTGTAGAGAATTGTACGGGTGAGCTTGCCTTCTGCGTTCAGGTGATTCAGGAAGTGACTCATTGCCTTTGCTGTATTGAACTCTCCGATTGAGTCGAAACCTGTGTCTGGGCCGAGCTTATCAAACATCAAACTGTTGTTGTCACGAATAGCTCCATAGTGGAACTGCTGTGTCCAGTCGCTTGCATGATCCATTTCTGCAAAAATAGTCAACATACAATGCTTGAACTGACGAATCTCATACGGTGACAATTGCTGCTCACGCATTGCCTTATCAAAGATTGTCTCAATCTGACTCTCTGTGTATGGTTCATCATAAAATTCTTCGATACCGTGGTCTGAAAGACGACAACCATTCTCATGGAAGAAATCGTGTCTCTTCTGAATTGCGTCTATCATATCTGAGAAATGACTGATAGATACACCTGAAACTTCTCCAAGCTGGTTTACGTATGCTGCGAAATTCTTCGTGTTGTCTACTGCCATTGCCTTGTCTGGACGCCATGCTGGTATCATCCTAATCTCAAAACCACTGTCCTTTGTCTGCTTGTGATAACGGAGATCATCAACTGGGTCATCGGTCGTACACACGCACTCTACATTATAACGACGCATGAAACCACGTGCCGTATAACCTGGCTGCTGTAGTTTTTCATTACACTCGTCGAATATCTCACGTGCTGTCTTCGGACTCAACAGTTTTTCTATTCCAAAAGCAGTCTTCAACTCAAGGTGTGTCCAATGATACAATGGGTTGCGGAATGTATATGGCACTGTCTCTGCCCATTTCTCGAATTTCTCCCAATCTGTCGTATCCTTGCCAGTACAATATTTCTCGTCTACTCCATTTGTACGCATAGCACGCCACTTATAGTGGTCGCCTCCAAGCCACAATTCTGTAATGCTCTTGAACTTATGGTCGTTTGCCACCATTTCTGGAATCAAATGACAGTGATAATCAATAATCGGCATCTTTGCCGCATGATTATGAAACAAATCCTGCGCCGTTGCGGTGTCAAGCAGGAAGTTTTCATCCATAAATTTTTTCATGTTTCTTTGTTTTAAGCGTTAATTTTAAGTTTTTTATTCTCCTCTATTATTTATTGCAAATATACATCATTTTTTTTGATTTCACATGTTTTTAAAGTATATTTGCATAAAATTATGTGGCGCGGCGGAAAATCGCCTGCTTAATAAGTTTGTTTTCAGGGATTTGAATTATCTAAAATTGCAAACGATGCTGATTAACTCAACACCAATCGTCTCGAGAACGAGAACCAACCGTGTCCTGCTGGTCTATACCGGCGGTACTATCGGTATGGGTAAAAACCCAAATACTGGTGTGCTCGAGCCTCTCGACTTCAACCAACTGATTAGTTGTATGCCTGAACTATCCATTTTACGCACGGGCATCGACATTTATCAGTTCACTCAACCTATTGACTCCAGCGACATGTCTCCTCGGATGTGGTCGCAATTAGTTAGAATAATTGCGGAACGCTATGATCTTTATGATGGCTTCGTGATTCTTCATGGCACTGACACTATGGCGTACACGGCTTCTGCTTTGTCTTTCATGCTCGAAAATCTTACTAAACCTGTTATACTTACAGGGAGCCAGTTGCCTATCAACCAATTGCGCACCGACGGTAAGGAAAATCTTATAACAAGCATAGAGATTGCCTCAGCTTCACGCGACGATGGTACGGCAATGGTGCCTGAGGTATGCATATATTTCAGTGGAAAATTGCTTAGGGGAAACCGGGCAATCAAAACTAACGCTGATGGTTTCAACGCTTTTGAATCGTTCAACTTCCCGAATCTCGCTGATGCTGGGGTGAACATAAAATATCACGAGGAACGCATCCTCACGCCTGATTTCAACAAACCGATAATTCCTCATACCAGCATGGATCCTAATACAATCGTATTCTCGCTCTTTCCTGGCTTGCAGGAGCATGTTATATGCCGACTTTTAGATGCCATTGATTTAAGGTCTATAGTGATGCGTACTTTCGGCAGCGGCAACGCTCCTAAAAGTCAATGGCTAATAAAATTGTTACGGCAACTCAGTATGAGGGGTGTCACTATCGTGAATATTAGTCAGTGCCTCGCTGGTTGCGTGGAAATGAATAGGTACGACACTGGTTTCCGCCTCAAAACTACAGGTGTTATTAGCGGATACGATAGTACGGTGGAGGCTGCTGTCACAAAACTGATGTGCTTCCAGGCTTTATATACTGACAATAAGGTAGTAAGATACTTCATGAATAAGTCGGTTTGTGGCGAAATCACAATTTAATTTAAAATTTTGAATACTATTTGCATATTTGATTTTATTACTTATCTTTGCACTAATGCAATTGATAGATTAAATATCTGGTATTAGTTTTACTTTAATTTGAATATACAGCCGATAGAAATCAAAATATGGCATAGATTTTGTATGTTAATCATGTGAAATATATTTTTTTTATTATAAATTAAATTCAAAAACAATTATGAAAGATTTAAAAGGAACAAAGACAGAGAAAAATCTCCAAGAGGCTTTCGCTGGTGAGTCTATGGCTCGTAACAAGTACACATACTTCGCTTCTAAGGCTAAGAAAGATGGATATGTTCAGATTGCTGCTATCTTCGAGGAAACTGCTAAGAATGAGCAGGAGCACGCTAAAATGTGGTACAAATACCTCAACGGTGGAAAAATTGATGGTACTGCCGAGAACCTTTTAGCTGCCGCTAACGGTGAGAACTTCGAGTGGACTGACATGTACGACAGAATGGCAAAAGAGGCTCGCGAGGAAGGCTTCGACGAGATCGCTGAGAAATTTGAAGGCGTTGCTGCTGTTGAGAAGCACCACGAGGAGCGCTATCGCAAACTCTTGAAGAATGTTCAGGATAAGATGGTATTCTCTAAGGACGGTGATGCTATCTGGCAGTGCTCAAACTGCGGTCATATCGTAGTCGGCAAGGATGCTCCGAAAGTTTGCCCTGTTTGCAACCACGCTCAGAGCTACTTCCAAATCGCTGCTTTCAACTATTAATCAAAAAAACATTTAAAGCAACTCAAAAAACGAGTTGTTTTATCCACAAAACGCCAGATGTTCTCACCTGGCGTTTTTTTTATTTTATAATTATACACAGTATATATTTTGTTTTTTGACATAAAAACACTAATTTTGCAACCGATTTATAAGTTTATAAGCATTTCATGATTCAAAATATCTTTAAGGGTTTGGGTATTGCCCTTGTTACTCCTTTCACTTCTGACGGTAATGTTGACTTTCCCGCTTTGGAAAAGTTGCTGGATTATCAGATGAAAAATGGTGCCGACTTTTTCTGCATTCTCGCTACAACGGGGGAGACTCCAACACTCACTAAAGAGGAAAAACTGCAAATCAAAGAATTGGTGGTCAGCAAGGTGGGCAAGAAATTTCCTATCCTTATGGGCTGCGGTGGTTTCAACACGGCAGATGTAGTCAAAGAACTCCAAACTGGCGATTTCTCTGGCATCGATGGTATTTTGAGCGTTTGTCCTTACTACAACAAACCTTCACAGGAGGGTCTTTACCAGCATTTCAAGACTATCGCTGCCGCCACAAATCTTCCTGTCGTTCTTTACAACGTACCAGGGCGCACGGGTGTTAACCTGAAAGCGGAAACTACCGTAAGATTAGCGCGTGATTGCAAGAATATCGTTGCCATAAAAGAGGCAAGCGGTAGCTTGGAACAGATAGATGAGATAATCAAGAATAAGCCTCAGTATTTTGACGTGATCAGTGGCGACGATGCCCTCACTTTTCCGATGATTGCTTGCGGTGCCGTCGGCGTTATCTCTGTTATCGGTAACGCCCTGCCAAAGGAGTTCTCACGCATGATCCGCCTTGAAATGAACGGTGAAATTGAGAGCGCACGCAAAATTCATCATCGCTTCACCGACTTATTCAACCTGCTCTTCGTTGATGGCAACCCTGCTGGCGTAAAAGCTATGCTCAACGAAATGGGAATGATTGAGAACGTCCTCCGTCTCCCTCTTGTCCCAACCCGCCTCACCACAATGCAGCGCATCAGCGAATGCCTCAAATTCCGCCTGTAAACTCATTTTTTCATTCTTCATTCTTCATTTTTCAATTTTCAATTTCCCCATACTCCGTTAGGCGTTCTCCCCTATTGGGGGAGTTAGAGGGGCTTTATCTTGATCCAATGTACAAAAATATCATTCCTAACAGCACCAGAGCCAAATCCACAACTTTGCTCTTAAGGTTTTTCTCGTGCAGAAGCACAGCTCCGAACAGGAACGACACGATAACGCTTCCACGTCTCACCATTGACACCACGCTTATCATCGCACCAGGCACACCGAGCGCATAGAAATATACAAAGTCGGCGGCACACAGGAAAATACTAATCAGCACAATGCACCAGTCCCATCTGAACGGCGTCGTATTTTTCCTATTTGGCATCCATAGCACCACGAGCACCACTCCCATCATTATGCATTGATAGATATTGTACCAACTCTGCACGAGCATGTTGTTCAACCCTACCCCACCGCTACTCACCGGTGCCATAAGGTATTTGTCATACAGCGCACTGATTGCTCCGAACAGTGCGGCAAGTACCACAAAATATATCCACTTGTCATGCTTGAAATCTATCCCTTCTTTCTTTCCGCTCCTACTCAACATGAAAAACGATGCCACGGCGAGGGCTACTCCAATCCACTGATAGCCGTTCAACCGCTCTCCGAACACTATAAGTGCTCCCAACAACACCATCACGGGACGTGTCGCATTTATCGGACCTACTATCGTTAACGGCAAATGCTTGATTCCCAAATATCCGAATATCCATGAGGACAACACAATACAGCTTTTCAATATAATGTACTTATGTACTTCCCAACCTCCGCTCTCCACATGAAATATCGTTCCATCAAGCACGTTGCTGTTTGCCGATAGCAAAATAAACGGCAGAAATATCAGTGACGAAAACAATGTGTTAAGAAACAACACCGGCACAACGGCATTGTCACTCAATGATTTTTTCTTGAAAGAATCATAAAATCCTAACAACGCTGCTGAAAGAAAAGCTAAAATCAACCACATAACTTATCTTCTTTTATCACAAATCATATTCTATATTTTCCAAAAACAACGCATTTCCTGGCACGCTCTCGCCTGCATCGGAACGGTTTCCACCCTCCACAATCTTCCTAAATTCGTCAATGTCAATCCGCCCCCTGCCTACATCAAGCAATGTTCCCACTATCGCCCTAACCATATTCCGCAGAAAACGGTTGGCTGTGATCTCAAAATGCCAGGCATTCTCACTGTCCTGAATCCACCTTGCCTCCGTTACCTTACACAAGGTCGTCTTTGCGTCTGAATTACTCTTGCAGAATGAGGAAAAGTCGTCATATCCCAACAACAGTCCTGCCGCCTCGTTCATCTTCGCAAAGTCAACTCTATATGGCAACTCGTATGAATATGCTCTCAAAAACGGGTCTTTATGCTGATGTACACAGTAATGGTATGTCCTCGACAAAGCACTGAACCGCGCGTGCATTTCACTATCCACAGCCTCTACCTTATCCACGGAAATATCCTTCGGCAGCATCCTGTTCAACTTATAGGCAAGCTGTCCGCAGTCAATATCCTGCTCAGTATCGAAATGTGCTACCATCATACGGGCATGAACTCCAGTATCGGTGCGCCCTGCCCCGACAATCTGCACATCCTCACGCAACAGCACCGACAGCACCTTCTGCAACTCCTCCTGCACCGTCATCGAATTCGGCTGCACCTGCCACCCATGATACCCCGTACCATCATATTTCATGTATATGAAATATCTGCTCATAAGCAAATTTGAATTTTTCTTGTCTATTTGATCACATTCGGCTTGCCGCACTGTAATTCTTAATTTGCGCAGCATCACCGCATTATCTGTTCCAGATCCGCTTTAATTTCTCAGCACTGATATCAAGATTAATGTATTCACTGTCATCATCCATATTTACGTATCTGTATAACAGCCCAGTTTTCTTTTTTATTAATAAATTAATTCTATCTTCTCCCATTAACGGAAGTGTACTCGCTATATTGTCATCAGAGTTTAACTGCTCCACTCTACGTGATAAACTCTCATATATTTGTGGGGCAAGCTCTATCGTACATACCATTTGATCGTCCTCGACATCAAGACCGGTCATTACCATACTGTTGCCTAAAAGCTGTAATGGCAATGATGCCCGCATATCCGCAAAACTCTCCAAAATCTCCTCTTTATCCTTTTTGGATAAACCACTGTTTCCACACGACGTGAAAGCGAATAACACTGACATTGCCAACAGGCAAATGATAAAATTAATTTTTCTCATAGTTGTAATTTTTTGTGATTGATTTATGAAATTTTCCTCTAAATTAGTCCTTTTTTATCTCTCACGAAAATTTTTATTTGATTTTATGAAATTTGAATAATCAGCTTCTTAATTCTTAATTTGAATACGCTCGGCATCACAGCATCGAGCTCTTCACTCTTCATTCTTACTCTTCACTTGCGACCAACGGGAGCATTACTCGTCTATCGCTTTTTCGTCCATCAGAAAATCCAAGATCCCTATCCTAAGCACCCCGTCATCATCATGCCACGGTATCACATAATCGTGCTCAATGATAATCTTCTTGAAAGAGTCCCTGATATTGACAAGCGACCCTTTCTCCTGAGCCACCTTTTCCGGTGTCGCAAGTCCGTATGCCGACTGTATATAATACCTGCTGCTCCCCATATTGGCAACAAAATCCACTTCTAATTGCTTTCTCACTGCTCTCCCGTTTCCGTCTCTGCGTGATACATTCACCACTCCGACATCAACGGAGAAACCTCTCCTCAACAACTCGTTATAGATAATGTTCTCCATAATGTGGTTTTCCTCCAACTGCCTGAAATTCAACAGGGCATTACGCAATCCTACATCAACAAAATAATATTTCATCGGTGTACCGATGTATTTCCTGCCCTTCACGTCATATCGCATTGCCTTACTCACCAAAAACGAGTCCTCAAGATAATCAAGATATTTACTGACAGTTGACTGTGATACTGTCAGGTTTCTTTCCGACTTGAACGTGTCGCTTATCCTTTTCGGATTTGTCAATGCCCCGATTGAGGACGATAGCACGTTGGTCAACACATCTATCTCATCATGCCCCCGCAAACTGTAACGGTTGATTATGTCTGTCTTATAAACCCGACCGAACAGCCCTTTCAGATAGTCCTCCTTGTCCCGTACTGTATCATAGTTCAGACTTTGCGGCATGCCTCCATAACGGCAGTATTTCCTCCATGCTTCCCACTTGTCTCCGCCCTCTACTGAATAAAACTCAGCAAAACTGAACGGATATACTCGTATTTCATCGCCCCTCCCCCTGAACTCGGTTATTATGTCTGATGAGAGAAACTTTGAATTGCTGCCTGTAACATAGACATCGGCATTGCTGATATGCAGAAAACCGTTGAGCACACCCTCAAAACCTTCCACCATCTGTATCTCGTCAAGCAATATGTAATATTCCCCCTCGTCTTTTATCCTCTCGGTAACATATTGATACAGCTTTCTGCGGTCATGATACTCCTCATTCTTGAAATCATCCAACTGCAATGCTATGATATGGTTTTGGGCTACCTCATTTTCTAACAGAAAACGCCTGAATAGGTTGAACAATAGATACGACTTCCCACAACGTCTTACACCAGTGATTATCTTCACCATCCCGTTGTGACGCCTTGAATTCAACCTCTCTATATAGTCTGCCCTGCTAACCTCAAACATATTCCTATTTAATATTTTTGCAAAAATACACAGAAAAATTAAATACGGCAAGAAAGTATATAAAATATCTCTACAACATCACCAAATCGTATAGGTATCTTTCTCTTTAATTTTTCCTTACATATTCGTCAAAATAGTGCTTAGACGATATTATGGTTAGGGCGTCTTGATATAAATCAAGAAAAATATGTATTAATGATGGTTTAATAATTATTAACTGATAAACTACTTGTTATGCTCATTGCTATGTTATAC
>JAJPYV010000101.1:2436-5424 GCA_021204735.1 Prevotella sp. | reverse complement strand
TTCTAATCCTAACTGCAATATATCGCTGTTTTATCTTTTCACATTTGGTCTTTCCCTGTTTCCGTCAAATAATATTTGAAACGGCAATTCATATCTGTAGTGTGTGAATTTCATATTGGAATAACACATCGGTGCAAATAGAAATGAAAATTTGGGGGCTTTTGTGGCAGGAAATATGTATGATTTACAAATCGAAATTATATTTTGTACAATAGAAAATTTGAGAATTATTTTCCTTTATTTATTTAGAGGAGAATAATGTGAGATTCGTTATAATCGACACCATCACATCTCTTAGTAAAGGGAAGAGTGGTTCTTCGTTAGCCATTATCATGCAAAATTTAAAGTTCTTGAAACAAAGTAATGACTTGACTTTCCTGCTCGTGGCACATACACAAAAGAGGAATGATTCAACACCCATTACGGTAGCTGATCTTATGGGCGGCACATTCTTATCTTCCATGGCCGACAGCATTTTCGCCTTGAACATAAGTCACAAGGACAAGGATATTAGATACGTCAAACAATTTAAATCAAGGTTTTCCGAAATCGAGTATGGTGATGATAATGTCTTGGAGTATAAAATAGTCAAAGACAACGACGGATTGTTGCTACTTGATTTTCGCGGCAACACTACTGAAGATGAACAGTTAGAAATTGATTTGTATGCACAAGATGATTTGGAGAAGAATGTAAGATCTCTGCATTGTAAAGGCTGGTCCATTCGAAAGATTGCGAATAAATTTAAAATATCACCCTCAAAAGTATATAGATGTCTTCATTAGTGTGTTCATCTTTCTCACATTTGGAATTCTAAGTGTTTCACTGTTTCATCTGTTTCACTGTTTTCCATGACAATCTTGCAAATCGACACTACAAATATCTGTGGTGCCGATTTTTACTCGAATTTAGCATATAAATTGTTAAGAAAAATGATAATTTTAGTGTTTCATACTGTTTCACTTTGAAACACTTGACTGATATTTGCTTTAAATCAGGATTTTATTTTATTCTCGATAACCTCCTTTAATTTTCTGTTTTTCGTAGTTTATTACTAATTTTGCAGTGGTTAAAATATTAAGACATGAAAATTTCGATAATAGGTGTTGGTGCAATGGGGGGCGCAATGGCAGAGGGCTTTGCTAAATGCGACAATATCAGCGTGAACGATATTACTGTGGCTGACCCAGACAAGGCCAGATTACAGCATTTCGCTTCTCTTGGTATGAACGTTACAACTGACAACTGTATGGCTGTTCAGGGTGCGGGCATTGTTATGGTTGTCGTAAAACCGTGGCTTGCTGAAATGGTAATCAAGGGTATTAAGTCGGAACTGAATTACAGCAAACAGACTCTCATTGTGGTTTGCGCTGGCCTGTCGTCTGAGACATTGAAGCAATGGCTCGACAAAGGTGATAACTCTCTTCCGCAAACGTTTTTGGTAATCCCGAATATCGCAATTGCGGTTATGAGTTCCATGACGTTTATTGTTCCTGTCAATGCTACGGCAGAAAGAACTCACGAAGTGGCTGACCTTTTCAATATGACTGGTATGTCGCTCGTTACTGAGGAAAGGTTGCTCGGCGCTGGTACTACTCTTGCTTCTTGCGGGATTGCTTACGCCATGCGCTATGTCAGGGCTTCTGTCGAAGGGGGCGTGGAACTTGGTTTCAAGGCTGCCGACGCCCGCAATATCGTGCTCCAAACTGTAAAGGGGGCGGTGGATTTATTGCTCTCCAATGGCAACCACCCAGAGGCGGAAATCGACAAGGTTACAACGCCTGGCGGTTTGACAATAAAGGGCCTTAACGAGATGGAGCATGCTGGCTTTACCAGTGCTGTTATCCGTGGCCTTAAAGCTGGTATGTAATTTAATAGTGGTGAAACCATTGCGGCCATGATTGGCTGCTTCAAAGGATAGAAAATGCCGAATAGGATAGTGGTGAAGGTGGGTAGTAATGTGCTCACACGTGACGATGGAAAACTCGACATAACTCGTTTGTCGGCGCTCACCGACCAATTGGCGTGGCTCTATGGCAAGGGCTATGAGGTGATCCTGGTGTCCAGTGGTTCGGTAACGAGTGGGCGAGGGGAGTTCAAAACGAAACGCAAGCTCGACAGCGTGGAGCAACGACAATTGTACTCTGCTATCGGGCAGGTCAAACTGATTAACCTTTACTATGACCTTTTCCGTGAGCATTCCATACCGGTTGGACAGGTTCTGACAACGAAGGAGAATTTCGCCTCACGCAGATTGTACCTTAACCAGCGTGCTTGCATGACGGTGATGCTTGAGAATGGCGTGATACCGATAGTCAATGAAAACGACACTGTAAGCCTTACTGAACTGATGTTTACGGATAATGATGAATTGTCTGGTCTGATAGCGTCGATGATGGATGCTAAAACGCTCATAATATTGAGCAACGTGGATGGTATCTACGATGGCTCACCGAAAGACCCGGCGTCTCATATCATATCTTCTGTGGAGCAGGGCCGTGACTTGCGTGGGTTCATCCGTCAGGAGAAAAGCAACTTTGGTAGGGGCGGAATGGAAACAAAATGTTTCTTTGCGAGTAAGGTGGCTGACGAGGGTATTCGTGTGATTATTGCTAATGGCAAGAGGGAGAATATTTTGCCTGACCTTATCCAGCACCCTGAGACAACTCCTCATACTGAGTTTGTACCGGCATTGCAACCGGCGTCTAACGTAAAGAAGTGGATTGCTCATAGTGGCAGCTTCGCTTGTGGTGCGGTCTATGTCAACGAGAGGGCTGCGGAGGCGTTGAGGGGCAACAAGGCTGTCAGTCTGCTTCTTGTCGGGGTTACGTCTGTTGAGGGCGATTTTGAGAAGGGTGATATAATAACGGTGATTGACCCGCAGGGCGTGAAAATCGCTGTGGGGCGTTCTTCTTACGATAGTGACGAGGCGCGTGCTAACATCGGTAAGCACGATATCAAACCTTTGGTTCATTACGACTATCTCTG
>JAJPYV010000101.1:0-2336 GCA_021204735.1 Prevotella sp. | reverse complement strand
GTAAAAACGGCGAGTAGGCAACTTGCTGCTATCGATGACAATACAAGAAACAAGGTCCTCAATGCCGTGGCTGATGCTATTGTGGCAAACAAAGCGGCTCTGTTGAAGGCTAATGCTGATGACCTCAGTCGTATGGACAGGTCTAATCCGTTGTATGATAGATTGCAGTTGACTGACAAGCGACTTGAGGGTATCGCTTCGGATATGCGCAATGTGGCGGCTCTGCCTTCACCGCTCGGAAGGGTGATCTTGGACAGAACTCTTCCAAATGGATTGCACTTGAAGCGTGTCAGTGTGCCGTTTGGCGTTATTGGCATGATATATGAGGCTCGCCCTAACGTCAGTTTTGATGTTTTCTCCCTCTGTTTCAAGAGTGGCAACGCTTGTCTGCTTCGGGGCGGCAAGGATGCTGATTGCTCTAATAGGGCTATCGTTTCTCTTATTCACGATGTACTGCGCCAGAATGGTATCACGGAGAGTGTCGTGGAACTGATGCCTGCCACGCATGAGGCTACTGGTGAGCTGCTTTCTGCGGTTGGGTATGTTGATTTATGTATTCCGCGTGGCGGGAAAAAGTTGATTGAGTTTGTTCGTGACACAGCGAAAGTGCCGGTTATCGAGACTGGTGCCGGTGTGGTGAACACGTATTTCGATGAGTTCGGTGATGTGGAGATGGGCAAGGTGATTATCAATAATGCCAAGACTCGTCGTGTCAGTGTGTGCAACGCTCTCGACTGTCTGATTATCCATGAGTCGAGATTATCCGATTTGCCTGCTCTTTGCGAACTGTTGTCAAAGAGTAATGTACTGATTTATGCTGATGAACTGGCTTACAAGGCTTTGGACGGGCATTATCCGTCTGAACTCTTGCGTCATGCCACGCCTGAGAGCTATGGCACGGAGTTCATGGATTACATCATGGCAATCAGAACAGTGCCTTCGCTTGATGTGGCTTTGAAGCATATCGCTGATTTCGGCTCCGGGCATAGTGAGTGTATAATAACAAACAATGCTGATAATGCTGCTAAATTCCAGACTACTGTTGATGCTGCTTGCGTTTATTGGAATGCTCCTGTCAGTTTCACCGATGGCGCTCAGTTTGGCTTGGGTGCGGAGATTGGCATCAGCACGCAGAAATTGGGTCCGAGAGGTCCGATGGGCTTGAATGAGATTACTACTTACAAGTGGATCATCGAGGGTCAAGGACAGATAAGGGAAAAGTAATCGACTCGTAATTCGATAACATTATATTAAACTACTTACAATTAAAGGAAATATTATGAGAACATTTATAAATGCTGAGGATATCGGCGACATCAATCAGGCTCTCGCCGAGGCGCAGGAGATAAAGAATGACCGTTATAAGTACCAGTCATTGGGCAAGAACAAGACGCTGATGATTATTTTCTTCAATAACAGTTTGCGTACTCGTCTCAGTACTCAAAAGGCTGCTATCAATATGGGTATGAACGTTATCGTACTTGATGTTAATGCTGGTGCGTGGAAGTTGGAAACGGAGCGTGGCGTGATTATGGATGGCGACAAGAGTGAGCACTTGCTTGAGGCTATCCCTGTCATGGGTTGCTACTGTGACATGATTGGTGTACGCTCATTCGCTGGACTTACTGACCGTGAGTATGATTATGCGGAGACGGTGCTCAACCAGTTTATCAAATATAGCGGCAGACCTGTTTTTGCTATGGAGACTGCCACGGTGCACCCTCTTCAGGCTTTTGCTGACCTTATTACAATTGAGGAATACAAACAGAAGGCTCGTCCGAAAGTGGTGCTCTCTTGGGCTCCTCATTGCCGCTCCCTCCCGCAGGCTGTGCCTAACTCTTTCGCTCAGTGGATGAATGCTGCTGACGTGGACCTTGTTATTACTCAACCTGAAGGTTATGAGCTTGACCCGAAATTCGTGGGTGACGCTCGTGTGGAGTACGACCAGATGAAGGCTTTGGAAGGGGCTGATTTTGTGTATGCGAAGAATTGGAGCTGTCCTGGTGTTACCAATCCTGCTGATTATGGCAAGATAATCAGTAAGGACATGAGTTGGACTATCGATGCCGCTCACATGGCGGTAACGGATAATGGCAAGTTCATGCATTGTCTCCCTGTCCGCAGAGGTCTTATCGTTACAGATGACGTTATAGAAAGTCCTAACTCTCTTGTCATTCCAGAAGCCGCCAACCGCGAAATCTCTGCCTCCGTTGTCATAAAGCGGATGCTCCAAAGCCTTTGAGAAGTTTTTGGAAATCACTTCTCAAATTATGAGTTAAGAATTAAAAATTCAACATGACTTGCTCATCAATGTGACATCTGGATCATTATGAAAA
>JAJPYV010000007.1 GCA_021204735.1 Prevotella sp. | reverse complement strand
AAACATATATTTATGAGATATAACCATTAGCTGAAGGCTTCATATATGTTGATGTATCTCACTGCCCTCCCCAGATTGTATTTTTCTCCTTAAGAATTTGGTGGTTGAACTAATATTCATTACCTTTACACACTCACATACAGGAAAGACACAAAAAAGCTCCCACCGAAGCGGGAGCGTAGGTCTTAAACCTTCGGCCGTGGGGCCTTATTGTGATAAGATGTAGAAAATCTTACGTCACAAAGGTACACATTATATTTTATAACACAAAACAAATAAGTAAAAAAATACAATTTTAAAGTAGATAATCATGAAAGACCGTATTTTGGGCATTGACACAGGTACAAATAGTATCGGTTGGGCCATAGCAGATTTCGACAGTGAGGCAGAATACAACAAGTATACCCTTGTGGATAAGGGTGTACACATCTTCCAAGAAGGAGTGAAGATTGAAAAAGGTAAAGAGTCTTCTCGTGCCACAGAGCGAACAAGTCACAGACGTTTGCGTATAGGATATTGGCGCAGGAAAACACGTAAGATAGCATTGCTGAAGATTCTCGTTAAAGAGAGGCTTTGCCCGTACCTTTCCATAGAAGAGCTGAAGAAGTGGCGTTCAGAAAAGAAATATCCTAAGAATGATGAATTCATGCAGTGGCAGCGTACAAGCGAGACGGAGAACAAAAATCCTTATTATTTCCGCAATCTTTGTCTCTCTGAAAAGTTGGACCTTGGGCAAGAAGCTAACAGATATGCTCTTGGACGTGCTCTCTATCATCTTAATCAAAGGCGTGGCTTCTTGAGTAATCGCAAAGAAAACACAAAGGAGAGCGACGGAGCCGTTAAGAAGGGAATAGATGAGGTTTCGCAAGGTATGCGAGAATACGGAGTAGATTATTTAGGACAATATTTCTATTTGCTTTACCAAGAAGGGAAAAAGATACGTACTCACTACACAAGCCGTTTGGAGCATTACGAAAAGGAGTTGTTGAGAATTTGCGAAAAGCAGGAATTATCCGATGAATTGACCACAAGATTGCGCAGAATTATTATAACCCAGCGCCCACTGAAATCACAGAAACATACAGTTGGCAAGTGCGTCTTCGAACCAAACAAGTCTCGTTGCCCAATATCCCACCCATTGTATGAGCAATATCGTATGTATCAATTCATTAACAGCATAAAAATCCAGCGAAAGAGCGTGCAGGGTGAGCTTAACTTATCTGGAGATAATAAGTTGGATACAGAACTCAGATTTTTGAATGATGAAGAGAAAAAGGCCATTATTCCCTTGTTCCTGCGTAAGTCAAAAAAGGAATTTGAGTTTAAGGAAATACCAGAGAAGCTGGTGGGAAAGCACAAAAACTTTGGTTATTATAAGGATTCCAGGAGTCACGATTACAACTTTAACTATCCAAACGACTTTTCTGTTTCTGGTTGTCCTGTTATTGCCCAACTCTCTGAAGCCTTTGGCGTGAAAGACAATGTGGACGCTTGGCTGGAAGCGGCATGCGAGGTATATTTGTTGGCTGGCACGAAGAACCGCTTTGAAATAATGAATGACATTTGGCATGTACTCTTTTTCTTTGAGGATGAGGAAAAGCTAAAGTCTTTTGCCGAGAAAAACCTACAAATGGACGATAAACACGCTACTATATTCAGTAAAATACACCTGCCCGTCGACTATGCATCTCTTTCATTGAAGGCGATAAGGAAAATTCTCCCATACATGAAAGAATATGGAATGATATATTCTCATGCCGTCTTTATGGCAAATCTTAGCAGCATCGTCCCTTGTGAGACGGATAGCGAGGCATTACTCCCAATGTTACCACGTGAGGATGCAAATGATATTGTAGAGGCGTTCTATGATTACGAGGAACTACGCAAAAATGATGATAGTACAGAGATTCACACAAAAGAAGAATATGTAAAACTATATGTGACCCATAAATATAATTTTGACGAGGAAGGCAAACGTAAATTAGACAAGCTTTACCATCCTTCCATGATAGAGACATTCCCCAAGGTGCTGAGAGAAACAGAAGGTGGTTACTACCAGCTTGGCTCGCCCAGGACAGGTAGTATGCGCAATCCCATGGCTATGCATTCCCTTTTCCGCATACGTCATGTGATAAACGTACTACTTAGAACGGGAAAGATAGACAAAGACACCATCATACATATAGAGTTTGCACGCGAACTGAACGATGCCAACAGGCGTGCCGCCATTCGTAGATGGCAAAATGACAGACAAAAAGAAAACAATAGTTATGCAGAGAAAATACGAGAATTGTTTGGTAATGATTATGAACCCACAGCTACTGATATACTGAAGTATCGGTTGTGGGATGAGCAGAATCGCACATGTCTGTACACTGGTAATATAATCAATCTGCAAGACCTTTTTGATTCTAATAAATTTGACATTGAGCACACTGTTCCTCGCAGCGTAGGAGGGGATTCCACAGAAATGAACCTTACCATTTGCGATAGTCACTATAACAGAGATATAAAGAAGGCGCAAATGCCTTCTCAGCTTGCTAATTATGAAGATATTATGAACCGCATAGCACATTGGAAAGAAAAGATAGAGAACTTAGAAAAACAAATTGGGAGACAAAAGACAAAAGGAGTAAGTGACAAGAACACGAAAGACAATATTCTGCAAAGGCGTCACCGCTTACAACTGGAACTGGACTATTGGAAAGGTAAGTATAGCAGATTTACCATGACAGAAGTGCCAGATGGCTTCTCCCGTCGTCAAGGCATAGATATCAGCATTATATCCAAATACGCGAGGCTTTACCTTAAGTCGCTGTTCTCAAAAGTATATATTGTGAAAGGCATTGCCACATCAGATTTCAGAAAGATATGGGGCTTGCAAGAAGAGTATGAGAAGAAGCAGCGTGTGAACCACTGCCACCATGCCATCGATGCAATCATTATTGCCTGCATAGGCAAGGCTGAGTATGACAAGCTTGCACAGTATTATCACGACGAGGAACTTTACCATTGGGGAGAGGCCAATCGTCCCACTTTCCCCAAGCCTTGGACTACTTTTACCGAGGATATTAAACACATAGAGGATTCGTTGCTCATAAGTCATTATACCGCGGATAATATGGGTAAGCGTACACGTAAAAAGGAACGTAAGAGAGGCAAGTTCACAGGCAACTATGTTCAGGGTGATACAGCTCGTACATCTCTGCACTTAGATAAATATTATGGAGCTATCGAACGGGATGGAGAAATACAGTATGTTCTCCGTAAACCATTAGATCAACTTGACTCAAAAGACGTGCAAAATATCGTTGACAATATTGTGCGACAAAAGGTTGAGGCCGCTATTAAAAAGTATGGCGGCATGAAAGAGGCCCTAAAGGCTGGTATATGGATGAACGAAGAGAAAGGTATTAAGATAAATAAAGTGAGAGTGTTCACACCCTATATTAAACGTCCATTAGATATCCGTAAGCATCGAGATGTATCTCTTAAGGAGTATAAACGCGTTTTTCATGTGGCTAATGACACTAATTACATGATGGGCATTTATGTGGGTATAGGAAAGAACGGAAAAGAAAAGCGTGACTTTGTTTTAATTAATTGTTTGAATGCTGTTAAACATTATAATTCAAAAGAACACGACGGTAATTTGTTACCTGAAATGAGCCCAACTAACCAGTATCCACTAAAATGGACGTTGAAGGCGGGAACTTTAGTGCTACTATATGAGAAAAATTCAGATGAACTGTATGGAATAAGTAATGCAGAACTGTGTAAGCGATTATACAAGGTACAAGGTATCACATCTATGGAGGTGGCTGGAAACTGTTACGGAAAGATTACTCTTACTTATCATCAAGAAGCAAGACCATTAACTGAAGTCCATGCTAAAAATGGAGCTTTTAAGAAGGGGGAAATAACACGACCAGGAATATTAATGTTACATACCCAATTCAATGCTTTAATTGAGGGTAACGATTTCAAGATGAACGAATTAGGTGAGATAACATTTTTGGACCGATGATAAAGCAAACTCTTTTCTTCTCATCACCAGTTTCACTCTCGGTAAGGTACGGCCAATTGGTTATACATTTCGATGATTCGGAGGATGAGATTACACGTCCGATAGAGGACATTGGCGTGGTGATGGTAGAAAACCAAATGACGCGTCTTACCATTCCGCTGCTCAACACCCTTGCGGATAACAATGTAGCTGTGGTGTTCTGTGACGGTAAGTGCATGCCGAGTTCCATGCTTATGCCCCTTGAATCTAATACAGTGCAGCAAGAGGTTTTGCACTTTCAGATGGAGGCAACCCTGCCCACGAAGAAGCGGATATGGAAAGACATCGTGGAATATAAGATACGCAATCAGGCAACTCTGCTCGACATCCTGAAACTTGACGGCAGTGTGCTTAAGCCGTATTGGAACAACGTACTCTCTGGCGATAGCGATAACCGCGAGGGAGCTGCCGCGAGAGCATATTGGAGACAGATGTTTGGAGGTCAGTTCGTGCGTGATCGAGAGGGTAGGGAGCCAAACAACCTGTTAAATTATGGCTATGCTATTCTGCGTGCCGCTGTGGCGCGTGCCTTACTGGGTTCTGGCTTGTTTCCCTCCTTTGGTCTCTTCCACCGCAACCGCTACAATGCCTTCCCTCTGGCGGATGATGTGATGGAACCCTACCGCCCCTTTGTTGATTGTATCGTGAACGAGATTTTCGAGTCATCGCCCAAGGCACAACTCGACAAAAACGCTAAAATGATGATCATTAGAGTGCTCACTTCTGATGTGATGATGAACGGCCAGACACGTCCGTTGCAAGTGGCATTATCTGCAACTACCGCCTCTTTGGTGCGCGCACTTAAAGATAAGAAAGAAAATATTGTATATCCCACATTTGCATGACTGAGCATCGCCTAAATGCCTATCATATTATGTGGCTGTTTGTGTTCTTTGACTTACCGGTAATAACAAAGAAAGAGAGGAAAGTGGCCTCTGACTTTCGCAAAAACTTGATAAAGGATGGGTTCGTGATGATGCAGTTCTCCGTCTATATTCGCCACTGCGCTTCGCATGAGAGCCTCGAGGTTCATAAGCGGAGAGTAAAAGCGATAATGCCTATAACAGGCAAAGTCAGCATGCTTGCCGTTACTGACAAACAGTACGGTGACATAGAAACTGTTTTCGGCAAAACGGCTAAAAAAGATATCAAAGCACCCATCCAACTCGAGTTTTTTTAATAACTTTGTAGCGTAAAACGCATCGTAAGTGACCACTTCGTATTGTGGATATTAAGTGTAATACCGCTGGAATACATGTATATAGTAAGCATACGTTGTGGTTTGATGTAGAAATTAATAATGAAACAACAACGCTGGTGGTATTGTTGTACTGGGTATCGTTGTGGTTTGATGTAGAAA
>JAJPYV010000156.1 GCA_021204735.1 Prevotella sp. | reverse complement strand
GTAGCTTTAAAAGATGAAACTCGATATCCAACAGCAATAATCATGTCAAGATTATAAAAATCAACAAGTTCCTCAATTTCGCCTCGAATACCTCTATTTGTGATAGTAGAAATCTTTGCAACAGTCGTACTCTGTTGGAGTTCTCCTTCTTTTAATATATTATTAACATGTCTACTTATACCTGATTTATCCACACCAAACAATTGAGCCATAGCTTTTTGGGTACACCAAATATCCTCGTCTTTTACCACAACTTGTACCTTTCCATCCTCATTAGGCAAGTTGTATAGTAAAAATTGTATCTCGTTTCCAATATTTCTTTCACTCATAAATAAATTATAGAAATTCTTTATAATTACACTATCTCATAATAATTATCTCAATGAAACAGGCGTTCAATATCCTGTTGTTTCAAGATACAAATGATAGACTTGCCGTCGGGGGTATAATTCACGTTGGAGCATATAAAAAGATTGTTGATGATATTTTCCATTTCCTCGTTGGACAGCACCTGACCGTATGGAATAGCAGCACTGCGGGCAAGTTGCAAAGCGATAGAACTGTTAATGCCATCACCAATGGAAGACGACTGTTCAGAAAACTCCTCCGTCATATTTTTCAACAATTTTATGATGTCTACACCATCAAGACCAGCAGGAATACCATTAATAGAAAAACTGTTGCCACCAAGAGGGGTCAGTTCAAAGCCTAAAGATTCCAATTCAGGAAACATTTTTTCCAAGATGACAGACTCCGTAGGAGAAAACTGGATTATTTCAGGGAACAACATCTGCTGCGAACTGCCATTTTTCTTTTTTATTTGGTAGAGATATTTCTCATAAAGGATACGCTCATGAGCACGATACTGATCTACAATCATCAGTCCAGATTTCACAGCAGTCATTATATATCTGCCTTTAAACTGATAATGCGAAGGAGATTTTTCCTCTACATTAATCTTCGACTCAATAACATCATCATCAGTATTAAACAAATTTGCAGTTGAATCTTGTGCTATCCGGTTAGTATCACCACCCTGTTTTCCCAAACCACCATACAACTTTTCCCATGACGAGACATTAGAATTTTCAGTTGGTTTTACATGAGATTGAGAGACATGAGACCCACGGAACGGATTATACTGCGGGTCAAAGTCAATTTTAGGCATCGCACCACCTTTGTTGGAAGGGTCAAAAACAGGGATGTCAGGTTTTCCCTCCGTATCAAAATCAATCGCAGGCACATCATTAAACCGTCCGATAGAATCCTTGATTGCAGCGAGCAAGATTTGCCAGACCGTCTGTTCGTTCTCAAATTTTATTTCAGTTTTTGTAGGATGTATATTCACATCAATATTCTCGGCGTTTACGTCAAAGTAAATAAAATAAGGTATCTGGTCACCAGGAGGAATAAGACGTTCGAAAGCCGTTGTTACCGCTTTGTGAAAATACGGATGTTTCATATATCTGCCATTCACGAAAAAATACTGTTGAGAACATTTTTTGCGGGATGCCTCAGGCTTGCCGACAAAACCATTAATCTTGCAGACAGTAGTCTCCACATTAATAGGAAGAATTTCCAGATTCAGTTTTTTGCCAGCCACATCAATAATGCGTTGTCTAAGGCTTCCTGCCTTCAAGTTGAACAATTCCACGCCATTACTATGGAAAGTAAAATTTATATTAGGATATACAAGAACGATACGTTCGAAGGCAACAAGAATATTATTGAGTTCAGTGGTGTTTGATTTCAGAAATTTACGCCGTGCAGGAACGTTATAGAAAATATTCTCAACCGAGAAATTGCTTCCTACTGGGCAAGAAACGAGTTCTTGTCCAGTCACTTTCGAGCCCGAAATAGAAACATGTGTACCAAGTTCGCTATCTTTAGTACGAGTTTTCAACTCCACCTGAGCCACAGCAGCAATCGAAGCCAAAGCCTCGCCACGGAATCCCATAGTATGAAGAGCGAAAAGATCTTCCGCTTTGCGTATTTTTGAAGTAGCGTGACGTTCGAAAGAAAGGCGCGCATCTGTTTCAGACATTCCTTTTCCGTTGTCTATAACCTGAATCGAAGTGCGGCCGGCATCCACGACAAGAACATTTATTGTAGTCGCATCCGCATCCACAGCATTCTCAACAAGTTCCTTAATGACAGAAGCAGGACGCTGTATCACCTCACCGGCAGCGATCTGGTTGGCGACAGAATCAGGCAAAAGTTGTATTATGTCACTCATTATGTATTACAATTATAAGCAAAGTAAAATCCTCCATACAGCAACAAGAACAAGGATAAGAATATCCTTCAGCCTATCTCTACGTTCATCTACGAACATATACACATGATGAAACTTGCGCAGTTTCTGCTGACCAAAATACGCCTCATTCCTGTTGTTTGTTTCCTGTTTCAATAGCATTATCCTCTGTTTCAGGAGTTTGTCTATCCTCACTTTCTAAAGGCACAGACACATCAGAAGCAACAGCGACTTTCTCATCCTTTCCTTGTGGAACAGCCCCATCCACTACCTCAACAGTTTTATCTTCCAACGATTCAGAAGAGAGCACACTCAAAGAATCAGGAGACTGCAAGTTCAAAGAATCAGGAGACTGCAAAATTAAAGAATCAGTAACATGTACAGTCAAAGAATCCAAGATATGTTGTTGAGCCTTTATCTCCTTAATCTGGGCATCCTCATCAGTGCCAGTTACCACATTTCCAGAATTAATATATTGCAAAGGCGCAGAATGTCTCTGTATATTTTTCAGTTCAGTACCACTTTTCTTTCCACGCCAATTAAATATGTCATACTTATCGAGAGGGCGCACGTAATCAAACCATACGAACGATGGTAGTTTCGCCTTATCAGGAGGTACTTGAGTTACGGGATACATAGTACCGATATTTTTACTTGCCCAAATCTTCTGCAACTGGCGGTTCTCCATATACATTCGCATAGTATCAGTTTCGATATACACCATATTGACATAAGAACTATCCTTATCCTCTTCTATATAATAAACGGCAATTACGTTGCCTATGGCATCAGTACGGTGTATTTCCCCCTTGTCAAAATACCCATACATATCACGAGATGAAATCTGGTTGAAAAAGTCGGTTCTTGGTATTTTCTCCACCGAAAGAGCCTGTCGTATAACATGACTATGGTCGATGGTAGAATCTTTCATATAAACTTCAATAATCTCACCGAGTAGTTGGCGGTTGTCGCTCCACGTAATAGGATCCTTATACATTGTCATGCACGAGTCCTTAGTATTGTAAACAAGCGAGTCACAGACAGCCTGGACATCCGATCTATATGCCCTCACCTTGTTATAGCAATGCACTTTACGGAACACCGAGTCAGTATTTATGTTAAAGGTAAACACCCTCATTGTGTCTGAATGCATATAAAGAGTGTCGCCCTGTGAAAATTCTTTCATCACGGCGCTATCAGTTGCAAGAGCAGTACCAGTCAATTCATTATACCATAAATATTCACTATTAAGTTCGTTGTTATTATCCTTATCAATATAAATTACATTGTTGAATCCCTCGCTGATACCCGTAACCTCGTCATAAAAAAGGCTGTCACCAGTAATCTCTTTCCCCTCGTTCACCAAAGTAGAGCGTTGATACAGACGTGCTTTATCATGGTCAGTATCATAATAACCATCTATAGTATGAATGATATTGTTGTCAGACACTATTTCCGACGGCCCCAACACGTGAGCTACAGAAGTGTTGGTATCATAATAAAGCGTGTCAGTATTCATCACGTACTTAGGATTTTTCAGGTTCACATCATAATAGAACACCGACTCTCTGGTTTCAGTGTCGTACTCTCCCCAGTCAGAGACGAGAACATTATCCTTGTCTATCATCTTGCCACCCTCAAAAAAATAGCCGATACCATACAAGCGATCATAGTTTAAACTATCAGTGTAAAGTTTCGTCTGCCTATGAGTAAGGATCACATTAAAGCGCGACTCCGCCATCTGTTCATTGCCATCATAATAAGCATAGTCACTGAACAGTGAGAGCGTATCCCCCTGATACATCTTCACATTACTGAAAGCCCTAAGAGAGTTTGACTCCTGATAGAAATATGCGCTGTCGCACAACAGGCGAGCACCCTTATGTCTGAATTCCACATTACCGTTAAGCACCTGCGCTGTAGGATTATTGCCATATTGGTCAAATCTCAGGCGGTCGGCATGCACCAAATAGATACGTTCATCCGTCTTAGGACGTTCTTTCTTTTTAGTCACCTTATGCGACTGTCCCAATACGCTAAGTCCAAACAGGCATAAGATAACCAAAAAAAGTACCTTATGCCCGCAACGTGATAATATCTTTTGATTATTTTTTATAGTCATCTGACCCAACCCTCATACTCGTAGTCACAATCCCTATAACGGTCACTTATCCTAACGTATGTACTCTTTATTTTTTTCTGTATCCATTCCTTGATAAAATCATCCTTGCGTTTCGCAAGAACGATATCTTTCATAGTCTGGAAATCCTCCGTAATAGTAGCGCGGTGAGTTTCCACACGGCTTTTTAATTTAACGATGACACATTGCAGTTTACCATTAGCCTCACTTACCATCTGGAACGGAGCAGACACCTCACCAACCTGGAGCGTATCTACAGTCTTTGCAATTTCGGAAGGGAGGTCACGCAATTGAAACTTACTCGTATGTCCCACATCAGTGAAATTTGACATCAGACCATTGTTATTTCTTGTGTCCTTATCCTCAGAGACGAAAGAAGCCGCCTGTTCAAATGTGAATTTCTCCGCACGGATATCAGTAGCAAGCGTATCTAAGTTTTCCAATGCCTGATTGATAGCATCTTGCGAGACTACCGGTTTGCGGAGGATATGACGGACTTTAATCTTGTCACCACGCTTGTCAATCAACTGGATGATATGATATCCGAACTCAGTCTCTACAATTTTCGATATTTTTTTCGGGTCAGTTAGATTGAACGCAACGGTAGCGAAAGCAGGGTCCAAAATTCCCCTACCCACATAATCCTCAAACTCGCCACCCTGACGAGCCGTACCAGGGTCTTCCGAATACAACCTCGCAAGAGTAGCAAACGACGTTTCGCCCCTTGTCACACGGTCAGTATAGTCACGCAGCTGCTCCTTGACCCTTTCAATTTCCTCAGGTTCAACCTTTGGATAACGGACAATTATCTCCACTTCCACTTCAGTAGGGACTATCGGAATACTGTCTTCAGGCAAGTCATTGAAATATTTGCGCACATCGGCAGGAGATACCGTAATATCTTCAACAAGGTTCTCCCTCTCTTTATCAATGAGAAGACGGTTACGGAAATCATCATGCAACTGCAAGCGCATTTCAGTAATGCTCATCCTTTTGTATTCCTCCAACTTCTCCTTATTGCCGTCAACCATCTGAAGCCAATAGTTAA
>JAJPYV010000018.1 GCA_021204735.1 Prevotella sp. | reverse complement strand
GTATTGTATTACAAGGGGCAAATGTTGCGGGGCGTGACGGAGAGAAAGAAGATGGTCTGTTGTCTGCACGAGAGTTGTGTGATATGGAAGGACTTGATGGTGTTGACTTAGTTGTGTTGTCCGCATGCCAGACAGCGCAGGGAGTTGTGTCAGATGAAGGGCCTACGGGTATAGTGCGTGGATTGAAGAAAGCTGGTGCGCAATCTGTTATGGCGTCTCTATGGCCGGTTAATGATGAAGTTTCGGCATTGTTCATGGAAGCATTCTACAATGCGTTGCTTAAACCTGGAATAACGAAATATGATGCCCTGCGTGAGGCACAGGACACTGTTAAGAACTATACAATTCAGTTTGCCCCAATGCGATTCAATCCCAAAACGTTGAGCCATCGTCCCATTACAGAAGACAGGGCAGAGCGGACGGAGTTCAAACCATATAAAGAGCCCTACTATTGGGCGCCATTTATACTTATTGATGATATCTGATTATAAATATCGAAAAAAATAAAATCATAATAATATGAACAAGAAAAACTTTTTTATGCTGTCGCTGTTATGCATTTCGATGGCATTGTCTGCACAGGAGATACCGTCTGTACCAGCTACAAGTGGTGGAGGCCAAGAACAAAAATCGGGGCAGAACACAGGAGCTAATGTAAATCTTAATGAGGGCGATCGCATGTTCCAGATTATTGTAAGGGAAGATACATCCTTAACAAATACAAGGGGGATTAAATGGGAAGACAATAATAGACGACTTTTGACTACAGACTTGTTCAATCTTTACCGCAGTACTCTTGCTGGGAAGGTAACCACAGCTTCGACAGGCATTATCAGTGCAGGCATAAGTTTTATATACAGCAAAATTGCCAGTCATCGTCAAGACTGGATGCAGGCTGTTCAGAAAGAATGTACCTATACAAAGAAACTTTCCATGCAGACGGAGATTGTAGACTTTTACAAACAACCGTCTGTTAAGGGTGCCATGGATCCGGCAGATATCGTATTTGATGGCTTTGGCTGCAAACAGACTATCGGAGATAAAAGCAGTAACAGTGGGAATACCATGCAGAATGGGATGACTGCAAGTGGTAATCCACAGGTTGGGGCGGCAACAAGAGGAATTAGCATTGAGAGTAGTCAGAAAGGAGCGACTTCCAATGTAGCAAAAAAATCAGGTAATAGCTCGAAGGATGTGTTTTACGTATATTGTAAACTAAGAACAGACTCGATTGGAATAAAACGAATCACCGACCATACAAAGTTTGAGGTGGTTGTTGACTCTATTAGTTTTAATCCATATCTTTGTAATTTGCCTAATGACTCAACGGCAGCAAGTACGGGTGACCATATAGACTTTGACTTTGCAAAACGTAATAATCTCACTTTTACACTTACGGCAAACATCACGTCATCATGGATGAACGAGGCAATACAGGTGTATCGTGATGTTCCGTTAGGAGAATTTAAGGTAACGGCTAAAATTGATGACAAATACATAAAGGATAGTGTGTTCACCTATTCGAGCCGTCTTGACAAAGGTACAGAGAAAGAGAAGGATATTAGTGTTTCTGGAGATTGTTTCATAATACCACGCTCATACGTAGGAACTCTTGACGGTACGGCATTCACAAGTGCATGGGGAACGGGACAGTACAAGATTGAGATGCAGGTCAGTGAGAGTTGCAGTATCAACCGTGACTATTATATGGAGAAAGATGAGGAGCAGCAAGCTGGTAACTTGTTGGCTTTAAATGGGCAACAAGCAAATGGGCAACCATCTGCTGAACAGGCTTCCAATACAGGTAAGAAAGAGACCAAGAAGAAGAAACAAAAAGAGGAATGGAACGATAAATGGAAGGAAGAATGGAATATTATCAAGAAACGCCAGAAAAGTAAAAGTTTGTGGAATAACTTATATGAGGTTGTAAAGACAGAATGGACGGGTCAGGAATGGGTAACGATGATTATCGAACCTGCGCTGACAACATTAGCTACATCAGGGTCTAACCTCATTTATGAAGCAGACGATGAGCAAGGAGGAGGTGGTGGCATGATGCCAGGAGGTAAGTAACATTAAGAGGTAAGTTGAAGATAATTATGCGAAAAAAGGCATTAGTTATCGTTAGAAAGATAAAAAAAGCGGAAAAGTATTTGTTTTTGGTTAGTTTTTTGTAATTTTGTACGCTAAATCACGAAAGTGTGCAATTTTCATAACAGACAATAATTAAAAACATAAACAAATAAATGGCAGCATTAGGAAAAATCAGAAGCAAAGGCGTGATTCTCATTTGCATTGTGGGATTCGCCCTTTTTGCATTTATTGCCGAGGAGTTGTTCCGCTCCTGCGACTCCGCAAAAAATGAGAGTCGTCAGCAAATTGGTGAAGTCTTGGGAAAGAAAGTGAATGTTCAGGACTATCAGAAGTTGGTTGATGAGTACACAAACGTAATCAAGATAACTCAGGGACGTGACAACCTCACAGACCAGGAGCTCAACCAAGTTAAGGATGTGGTATGGAACACGTTTGTGCAGACAGAAATCATCAGCAAGGAAGCATCGAAATTAGGATTGACAGTTACCGACCAGGAATTGCAGAACATTCTGAATGAGGGAACAAATCCAATGCTTATGAACACACCTTTCGTGAATCAGCAGACAGGACGATTTGATGCTAATCTTTTGAAGAATTTCATTTCAGAATACAATAAGGCACAGAACATGAACTCACAGATGGCAGAGCAATATAAGAGCATATATACATTCTGGACATTTGTAGAGAAGTCATTGAGACAGCAGGTTCTTGCGCAGAAATATCAAGTGTTGTTGGGTGCATGCTTGCTTTCTAATCCTGTATCAGCAAAAATGGCATACGATAATGAAAATCAGGAAAGCAGCATAGAGTTGGCTTCATTCCCATATTCTTCCATTAACGACAATCAGGTAAAGATTACCGATGCCGACCTTAAGGCAAAATATGAGGAGATGAAACCACGTTTCCAGCAATATGAAGAGACAAGAACAATAAAGTATGTAGACTATCAGGTACTTCCCTCAACTGCGGACCGTACAGCTTTAAACAAGGAAGTGAATGGATATGCAACTTCATTGGCAAATACAGATGACCCATCAGAGATAGTAAGGAAGAGCAGTTCACTTATACCATATTTAGGCATACCACAGACAAAGGCTGCATTTCCTGCAGATATAGCAATTCGCCTTGACTCAATTAATGTTGGAGCAGTTCTTGGACCTGTTGAGAATAAGCAGGACAACACCATGAATATCATCAAGTTGGTATCAAAGGCACAAATGCCAGACTCAATTGAGTTCCGTGCAATTCAAGTAGTAGCAGAGACTCCAGAGGTGGCAGCAACAAAAGCAGACAGTATTTATAACGCATTGAAGGGTGGGGCAGACTTTGAGACAATAGCAAAGAACTATGGACAGACAGGAGAGAAGAACTGGTTGACATCAACACAATATCAGAGTTCCACATCCATGGATGCTGATACAAAGTCATATCTTGAACTCCTGAACACTGCAGCAATAAATGACACCAAGAATTTCCAGACATCACAGGGAAATATCATATTGCAGGTAACTGATCGCAAAGCAATAACCACTAAATACGTGGCAGCTGTTATAAAGAAGTCAATTGAGTTCTCAAAAGACACATATTCAAGTGCATACAATAAGTTCAGTCAGTTTGTAAGTGAGAATCAGAATTTGGATGCAATGCAGAAGAATGCAGCTAAATTCGGTTACAAGGTAATGGACTATTCAGACGTGCGCAACACAGACCATTATGTAGCAGGTATACACGGAACACGTGAGGCATTAAAATGGATATATGACGCAAAAGAGAATGCAGTTTCACCACTTTATGAATGTGGCAATAACGACCATCTGCTTGTTTTGGTTATGACGAAGATAAACAAGAAAGGTTATCGCACATTGGATGATGAGAATGTGAAGAACTATGTAAAGGAAGAAGTTACTCGTGACAAGAAAGCAGAGATGCTCATGGAAAAGACCAATGGTGTGAAGGACATTGCAGGCGCAAAGAAGAATGGCGCACAGGTTTCGAATGTCAATCAAGTTACGTTCGCAGCTCCTGTATATGTACAGACGACAGGTATGAGTGAACCGGCACTTAGTGGTGCTGTTTCAGCAACCGCAAAAGGTAAATTCTGCACTGCAGCTGTTAAGGGTAATGCGGGCGTTTACATGTTCAAGGTAACGGGAAAGAACACCCGTCCAGGTAAGTATGATGAGAAACAGTATGAGCAGAGACAGAAGCAGACAGCATTGCAGTATGCAAGCAATTTCATGCAAGACCTCTACATCAATGCGAAAGTAAAGGATAACCGCTATCTGTTTTTCTGATTAGACACATTATAATATATAAAAAAGCAGGATTTTAATCCTGCTTTTTTATGTGCCTTTATCTGAATTTATAGAAACGGTCGAAAATTTCCTGAACACTGCTTATTTCGAGGTAAGTAGTACCGCCGCCAGTACGGAAGTCACCGCTGAGGTGCGCAATCTTGTCATTCATTTTGATATACCCCTTTTGGCGTAGCATTCTCAATGCAGCAATGAGCTGTGGTAATGCACCGATTTGTCCGTGTTGTGCTACTGATGTAACACCATAGCTTAATGCAAGCCAGCGTTGAGTCTTTTCCTTGTAGCAAATAGCAAGAATAGGTTCAGATCCCCTGAAAGCAGACAGATAACGGGCAGTACGACCCGTCAAACTATCCGTAATGATACCCTTAATACCCAACCGCTCTGTAGCTTCAATAGCATTGCGTGAGAGGAACTCCGTAATATCATTATTATCATTAAGAGGAGAGATATAGCCACTGCTACCGTAGCCGTAGCTTTCATCTCTTTCAGCCTGCTGAGCAATAGCAGCCATAGTCTTGACCGCCTCTACAGGATACTTACCCGAAGCCGTCTCGCCGCTAAGCATCAAAGCATCAGTATGATAATGAACAGCATTAGCAATATCAGTAACCTCAGCACGAGTAGGGCGTGGGTTCTTTATCATCGTGTGCAGCAATTGAGTAGCCACGATAACAGGTTTCTTAGCCCTCATGCACTTATTGATAATCATTCGCTGAATACCAGGTATTTTCTTGAGAGGAACCTCAATACCTAAGTCACCGCGTGCAACCATTATACCGTAAGAAGCCTCGATAATCTCATCGATATTGTCGACACCCTCCTGGTTCTCTATTTTTGCTATGATTTTGATATCACTGTTGTGTTCGTCAAGAATTTTCTGAATTGCCAAGACATCATCCTTGCTACGGACGAAAGAGTGTGCTATGAAATCAATATCATTGTCGATGGCAAACAGGATGTTCTTGTAATCCTTTTCTGTAATCGCAGGCAAGTCAATATGTACTCCTGGTACATTCACACTCTTGTGAGCACCGAGAACACCGTCGTTCATCACCTCACCGATAACCATAG
>JAJPYV010000254.1 GCA_021204735.1 Prevotella sp. | reverse complement strand
ATGTTTCTACAGCATAATAATTTTTGTTAATTTATAATGAAAAACTTATTTCAATCTTCTCCTGCAAAATATAACGCAAACATTTTTTACTATTAATTTTCATTTTGAGAAACTAACTTAAAAAAGTTTTGTAAATTTGCAGTGGATAGGCTAATACCTGCCACTACTACTATAGAAACATCAAGATAACTATTAAAAACAAATATTTTATCAATTCAATAAACATTTACTTTATGAAAAATCTTACTAAAACATTGCTTGCGCTTGTTGCCTTGCTAACTGGAACGACTGTCTCTATGGCTCAGTCCGTGAAAGTTAATTGGGAATATAGCGACATGGACAATCTCTCTGCTTACACTATAAGCGGAGATGAAGAAGGGGCTTCCTTAGTAAGCGTCTATTACGCATTGGGTAGCAAACTTTCTGCTACCACTACATTGATGAAGAGTGGTGCTGACACTGACAATGGTTACGAGGCTGTCGACTACGATCCGTATTTCACGGAACTCGTGCCAACAGCAAAACAGTCGTCGGCAGCTACAGGTAATGGAGTTACGTTCAGAATCGCTCCTGTTGCCGGTCATAAGTTCAAACCGACAAAACTCTCTTTCGATGCTGTTAAGGTGGGTACCGACAATGGTGGCATCACTATCAAAATGGCAGAAGGCGCATACACCGAATCTAAAATGGCTGCGGGCACTGATGGCTCTGAATTAGGCTCTGCCGCTCCTCTTCGCAACAAGATTATGGATGGCAACAGCACTGGTTACAGCCATCACGAATATTACATCAACGACATCAACACAGAGGACAGCCTTACGTTCATTCTCTACCTCATCAACGTGGCTACCGACAAGGCTCTCGGTCTCCGCAACATCTGCATTGAGGGTGAAATAGACTCGGAAATCTATTCTGTTGGTGATATGATAGCTTCTCTTACGTGCATGGGGACTGTCGGTGATGCCGATGCTGCACAAATAGACTTGACTGACCTCGTGAAAGACCTCTCCAACGGTGGTCATGCTTGCTACACTACAAAACTGTCTGCTGAACCTACTGACTTCACCGCTACACTCAGCGATGCGTTTGCTGATGATTATTCTGTCAGCATCTCTTACGCTAACCGTGTCGCTGATGTCTCTATTATGAAGAGTGATAATGTGGCAATGACCTTCTCCGTGATTTTCAATGTTACTAAACCTATCGTTAAGGGTGAACCTGTAGCTCTCAAACGTGGTACTATGGCTCTTCACTCTGACGCAGGTAACCTCGTTTCCTGGCGTGCACGTGCAAAGGACGACCGCAACCTGAAATTCAAACTGTATCGCGGAACTAATGCTTCTGAACAAAGTGAAGAACTGAATGATGGCAACGTCATCACTGGTAAGACGAATTTCTTGGATGTCGATGGTACAGCTGACAACTATTACAAACTTGAAGTTCTCGATGCTGACGGTAATGTTATCGAAACTGATGTAAGTGCTCAGACATGGGATAGCCAGACTCACTACATCGAACTGATGGACGGTGCACCTACTGACCCTACTGGTCTTGGGGCTTCTTATACACCTAATGATGCTTCGTTCTGCGATATGGATGGCGACGGTGAATATGAGATTATCCTCAAGTGGAGTCCATCCAACGAGAAAGACGCTGCCAGCTCCGGATCTACTTCTGATGAGTTCTTCGACTGCTACAAACTCGATGGCACTCATCTATGGCGCATTGACCTCGGTCCTAACTTCTTCGCTTCTGCCCACACTACTCCGTTCATCGCATGGGACTTCGATGGCGATGGCTTCGGTGAGTTCATGATCAAGACTGGTCCTGGAACTATCGACGGACAGGGTAATTATGTAATCATGGATGGTGACGACCCATTGGCTGACTGGAAAAACAGCAAGGGTAAGCAGGTTGAAGGCCCAGAATATATTTCTGTATTTGACGGTGCTACGGGTACTGAACTTGCTACTATTCCTTATCATACTAACTATGCTGCTGGCGAGTCTTACTGGGGCGACTCCAACCAGAACCGCTCGGAACGTTACCTCGCCGCAATAGCATGGCTCGACGGTGAGGATGCTAACCCATCTCCTATCTTCGCTCGTGGCTACTATGCTGGCGCTTTCGTCGGGGCATACGACTGGGACGGCGAGAATCTCTCACTGCGCTGGTTGAGCAGCAACACAACCAAAGGCGAAGGCCTTTATGGAGAAGGTGCTCACTGGGTTTCTGTTGGCGACTGTGACGGTGATGGCAAGCAGGATATCGTCTATGGTGCTGCCACTCTCAAGAGTGATGGTACTCTGATGTACAGAACTGGTCTCGGTCATGGTGATGCTCTCCATCTCGGTGATTTTGACCCTGATAATGATGGTCTCGAGGTGTTCATGCCTCACGAGGATAGTCCTTACGGTGTAAGTCTTATTGATGCAAAAACTGGTACTATGCTGTGGCGCATGACAGAGGATAGCGACACAGGGCGTGGCTTGGCTGCTCACTATAACCCTGAGTGCGAGGGTGCTTATTTCCAGTGTGCTGGTACTAAAGATATGTTCGATTGGAACGGTGATGTTATCGCAGAGGATGTACAGCATGGCGGTGGCGGCTCTTACAACATCCGCGTTTATTGGGATGGTCTTCTCTCTGATGACTATTGGGACAAGAATGTGCTTGAACAGTATAATCCTACAACTAACTCCTTCGACAGGATTCAGGTTAACGGTACTAACTACACCACTGGTGAACTGAACAACTCTACAAAATATAATCCTTGTGTTGACGGTGACCTCCTCGGTGACTGGCGTGAGGAAATCGTTACTTGGGAACAAGAAGGTGACACTTATTATCTCGTAGTAAACGCTACTAACTACGAAACTGACTACACTGTGCCTCATCTTATGGACGATGCCAACTACCGTGCTCAGGTTATCAACCAGAACTGCTGCTACAACCAGCCGCCTCACCTCAGCTACAACTTGCGTAACTCTAAGAAAATCACTCGTGAATGCTTCGAGGTGGAGTCTGATAATTATACTGATGAGAATGCCGGTAAATACTGGGATTGCTTCTACACCACTTATCCTGTGATTATTCCTGATGACGTGGCTGCATGGAAGGTAACTGATTATGTGAATGGCGTTGATACCATAAATACTGTCAAACTTGAGGCCGGAACTATCCTTGCTCCTCACACTGGTATCATCTACAATTCCACTACTCCAAATGTAACCTTCGTTCCTACTGCCGTTGCTGGCGATGCTTTGGAAGGCTCTACTATCTGTGGTGACTACTGTGACACTACTATTGGTGAACACTCTGAAACATTGGGTTACTATGAGTTCCGTGACGGTGACCGTGGCCTTGGCTTCTACCTCGCTGACGGTGAGACTATCACTGGTGGTACTGGATATGTAGTTTTTGAAGGAACTGAATCCGACCCGCTTGCAAGCTCTTACACACTCAGTCCTTCGTTATACAGTGGAACTACTGGCATAACGGAAATTCTCTCTGATGAACAGACTGGCGTATCCAACAACGCTATCTACAATCTGCAAGGCATACGCCTCAACAGCATACCATCTAAGGGAATCTACATTATCAACGGTAAGAAATACCTGAAATAATAACGGTTTGAAATAAAAATATTCACTTAAAAAAATCCCGCAAATCGCGGGATTTTTTGAATGTCTCAAAACCATTTCATCAATTTCGGTTACAGTTATGTATTCTCTGGATTACTCATATCCGCAAAAAAACATGCCTTCACTTCTGGTAAAGCATCTAAGATTATATTATTGCATAAACTAATATCACCGACAATATCTCCACAACCCCTTTTATACCAATGCTTTGTATAAATACCATAATCATTGTATATCCATATTTCGAATGACAACTCTGATCCCGTAATCTCAAAATACGGCTTTTCATCTTGTCTGATTGAAATAGGTAATTTTCTGATTACTTCCATTAAGTCATTGTGTTTTTGCCATGAAATTTTATTCTTCATTCTCAAAACCCTTCTATCATTAGGAAAAATTTTACCAGTAATCTCATTTTCTGATATAGTCAAAATATATCCTCCTATACTATCAGGTGACATAGGAAAATACCTTATCTCTATCTTATGATCAAATCTGAACTCCAATGGTATTAATTCTTTGAGTTGCTCACGGAAACATTTCCTCAATTCAGGTAATGCAACAGCAATCTTATGGTTGTATTTTATTACATCTCCAACGATATCACCATAGTCCAAATCCGTTTGACCATGTATTGCATACCGTCCTTTTGATGTGTAAAGCACTATTCTGAATTTTTCCGGTTCATAATCAGAATTATGTCCATTATACTCTTTTCCTTTCTGTCTTATCTGGATGCCTATTTTTTGAATATCTGACAATATGACGGAAAATCTGGATGAGGTAATAGGTTTCTTCTCGGAAATATACCCTTGATCTGAATTAAAATCTAAATAAAAACCCGATATTTCGTTTGGAGTAATACTGATTTCGTAACTTCCATCCTTTCTATGTTTACCAATATAAAATCTGGTGAAGAATTCAATATCTATCCTATTAGTTTCAGGGGCTATGACAAGAGGTCTGCTTACATAGAAATCACGGTGTAATTTATTTATTGTTCCCTTATCCGGGATTATTGAGCTTTTTGTGAGTACATCCAATAAACCCTTAACACTGTCAAGGAAAAGATGATACCAGTCTTTATGAGCATTCTGCAGATTACGCACAAAAGATGTGCCATCGCTATAACTAAAAGCTACTTCCAAGTAGATGCTGGAATCAATGTCTAAAGGCAATGTAGACTCTTCGTATTCCCAATGTACCTTGCTTAAAAAACCTTCATTAACAAGATAGTCATGAACTTTATCAGGAATGCCTATCAGACAATTTACAGAAAAAACCTTTAACCCATCTTTATATATTTCCACACGTCTCGTCTCTTTAGCATGCATAGAAATATCATACGATATGCCTTTCCCATCATTAGGCTTATATGTTATTTTTATCTCTTCAGGGAAAGGCAACGGGTCTGTAACAGGGATTCTCTTCATCTGGAAAGTTCCATATTCCCTATCACCTACACATTTCTTGTAATATCCGTAAACACCTGCTTTTTGTATCGTAGAATCAATTATTGTTATGTCATCATCAGACACGATAGTTTGTTGCAGTGCTTGCAACACTTCATCAACTGTCTGATAACGTGACTTTCGCATTGGACTCATGCATTTTTCCACAAGTGTTGAGAGCCAAGAAGGGGCATTTGTCTCCGACAATTCTTCTTCAGGAAAACCATCATTGAGAATATAGGAAGCCTCTGGCGCACGGTGACCAGTAAGCATCTTGAACATCGTTCCACCAAGGGCGTAAATATCCATTGTGACAGGGAAGCCCTTGCCGTCGCGGTAGTCGGCTTGTTCCAATGGTGCATAGCCTGGCGTCCCCTTACCTACTGTGGTGCTC
>JAJPYV010000098.1 GCA_021204735.1 Prevotella sp. | reverse complement strand
ATTATAATATTATCAACAATTGCATAATCCAAATCTTTTCCTCCCAAATAATTGTCCCCCTCTGTGTCCAAAACTTGAATTATCCCATCTTCCACAGCGAGCAGTGCCGCGTCAAATGTTCCACCACCGAAATCAAAGACCATCCATCTTCCGTTTTTATTATCTGAGTTCAATCCATACGCCATTGCGGCGGCTATGGGCTCTTGAAGGAGTTCGCATCTCTTGAATCCCGCCAATTTGGCAGCCTCCAATGTGGCAGTCTTCTGATTTACAGTGAATTTAGCCGGCACAGTTACAACTACTGAAGAAAAATTTTCATCTAAAACAAAGGACTTCAATGCTTTCAAGACCTCGGCTGAAAGCTCTTCCGAAGAAAAATCCTTTCCCATATTGGAACTAAAATACCTTGCGTTTGTCCCCATACCGCGCTTAAACTCAACGTAAGCGTTGGACGGCCATTTTTGTAGGGACTTTGATGCCCGCAATTTATCGTTCTTCAAATCATTGTAAGCGAGATCACCTACCTTGACTATCTTACGCTTTGTAAAAGAGACACATGAAGGCATAATCTCTTTTTGGCAATCGGTTCTAATAACGACCGCTTTACCTTTTTCCATTCGGGATATTGCGGAATTCGTAGTTCCAAGGTCTATCCCATAGTCAATTTTAATTCGTGCCATAGCTATGTGTTTTATTCCGGTTGACTAACTTCTATTTCAGCTGACTGAATCATCCGCTGATTATAATTGACTTGAGGCTTTATAACCTTTGTTATAATCTGCTGGCCATCTTTAAGATTCTCGTCCGTTACAAAATTTGCAATGGCCTTCATGCCCCCATTATACTGCTTGCCAAGCATATCCACAATCTCGTACCCATTCGCAACGAAATTGTCTTTGATATGTCGAACGGCCCTTTGCAATTGCTTGTAACCTTTGACAGACGGATCCATGTGCAACAAATTGGTTTCTATCCTAGCGACTTCATCAGCGACTTTCAAGGCCAGGGAATGGTCCGTCTCCGCCCCCGATTGATTCCCGCCACTTGTGGTCATCTGTCGATCAAGCAGTTCTATCAACTTGTTGTCCAATTGAACTGATTCCTCCTGCAACTTGGCCTGTGCCGATTGGAGGGTGTCCTGGGCTTTGCGCACCTCGGCGATTGAGGACGTCTCCTTTTTCAGCCGCATCGACAGGACCACGGCGACCAGAATCAAAATAATGACAATGAGAACCGCGATCACAATGAACCAGACCGTTCTCGCATTCAAATCAGATTTTACGGAATCTCCGGTCTCCGCGATCTTCTGGTGCAAGTTTTCAGTATCGGACCTCTGCATATCTCTCAGTTCGCCGCACTCGCCTTTGAGACTATCCACGGAGATCTTGACTGCGGTATTATCGTCATTCAGGGATTGAATTGCGGACGAAAACTCGTGTGATAAACTGTTCAACCTGACTTCGGTTCGAGATTGCGCCTCATTCAACTCGTTGAGGCTGTTTTGCAAGGAATCTACCTTGTTGCCAAGTTCCTCGAGTTGGCTTTGAGTAGCATAGTTTCCCGCCCCATCGTCCGCAGTCTGCGCGAACGACAGTTCGAAACCCATAAAAATTAATATGACAGATAATGTAAAGTATTTCATAACGTTAATTGTTTTCGATGAATTTTTCGCGGCCGGGGCCTTTCAGATAGTTCACGAACTGGTCGAGCGCCCTTCTTATCATGGAATTTACGGTATTGCGGCCTTCGAGTTTTTCGACCCAGTTCGGGGAGTGCTTGTAATAGAAGCGGATGAATCTCCGTCCCCAGTTCCTCTTGGCGAGATATTTGTCGCGGAACTCCCTTAGGACCATAACTTTCGGATGGTTGTAGTCTCCGTAGACCATGGTGGCTATGTAACAGCCGCCGGGTGGTTTCGGCTCTAGTTTTTTTCTAATGGTATTTAACGAATCTTTGTTGCTTTTGAAATAACTCTTGGTCGTTTCATTCATATCCAAATCGGAAATGTCGTCCATAATTGAACAAGCATCTAAAATATTATATATAAGTACCGTACCTTCAAGAGACCAACCCCCTTTTACTGGATATTCTATAATGTAATTTATAATTTTAACTAGAGAATTTATTGAAGCAGTGGCTACCTTTGATGAAATATCAATATAAAACGGAGACGAATATCCCACTTTTTCTTTGATCGAAGCGAGATCAGGTTTACAGTCATTTACGAATTCACGAATAAAAGTCACTGACGGGTCTTCTCTCCAGGAAGATATCGCCTGTAAAAAAGGGTTGACAGGCGGGTCTGGCTTAACTTCACTTTGAGAAGACCACGGATCTGAAATTACGTTAGCCGATTTTAAAACAGACCGGCACCCCTCTTCCGTATCCTTCTTTAGCCTCTCAAGCCGCGAAATAATTCTTTCAACCTCCTTTCTAACTATAAATTCTTTCCCCACTCTCCTCAGAACCTCTGAGTTTTCATTGCATCTCGCCTTCGCCATCTTCCCAACGACGATAGATGTCGCATATTCCAACAAGTCCATAGCGTTGGTCTGTCCATCAGGGTCATCGGTATCATTAAAGTAATCAATGCTGCATTGTAAAACCTCAAGTCCCACTTTGTCGGTTATCATCTGGTATTGCAAATCTCCGGAGGATAGAATGAATTTCAGTTTTTTCAGCGGAGTTTTGGTCTCTTTCATCAACTTCCTTCCCGCCGCGAGACGGGCGGTGGAGCCTTTACCCCTTGTATCTACGGCAACACTCAGAGCCAAATTTAGGCTGTGTAACAAAGACTCGACCTCTTTCTTAGAAACATACTGTTTCCAACCGTCAATGGTTATGAAATCAGAGATGGTACCGGCACCGACCTCGTCGACAAGGTCGTCGAGGAAATCGTACTCGATCTTTGTGAAAGCCACTTGGTTGCCTCCGTTCCCCATTATCAATCCGACAAAATTGGCCTTGAACGCAGAATATAGTTTTTCGGCACAGGCTATGGCCTTTGCATAGTCTTGAGAAATCAAGGCGCATACTATCCTGTTCTGCAAGGAAGACGCGTTGTCCTTTTTCTCCCAGAACGACACCGCGCTGTCCATGTTGCCGGCGATCAGATGGTTCATCGCGATCCCGTCAATGGACGTGGAATTAACGAACCAGAACTGAGCGTATCGCATGGAGTTGACCGGAAGAGCCAGTTGACCGGAGGCGGCGGCAACCGAATTGGAGGTCCTGTCGATTCCATCAAGGAACGTTGTAAGATCCAACGGGAAGGAAACAGGCTTCCCGACTTCGAGGAAAGCCTTGATTTTGCGGAGATTGGCCAACAGTTCTTTTTTAGAAGAGTTGGCGTAGACCCCCAAAAGTCTATAAGGATTGTTTTTAATTATATCCACTTTTCACTGCATTTTATCGCGGTGCTCCAATATGTTAATAGTATCTTGTACCCAGCCATGAATATTCATGAACCATAGCAACGCAACAAATTTAGTAAATTATTCCTAAACGTTTTATAATCATTTCCGAAGATAGTGTTAGAATTCCCTCAACGTAATCCTATGGCTAAGTACAGCCAATCAGATCAAATCTTACCCAATATCGCCAGAATGATAAACACAATTATGCCGATAAAGAACCATCCGTAATACACCACGAGAAACACCCATAACACAATCTTTAATAAAATCGACCCGGTATTATGTAAAATATGCAGAATCTTTCCTCTGAAGGATTTATCTGCATTAGTTTCAGCGGGTTTTGTGGAATTTGACGTGCTTTGTTTTGCCCCCGTACTTGCGGAAGTCGAAGCCCTTGGAGCCTGAGAAGCGGATGCTCCGGTTCTTGGTGCGGAAGATTGCACCGTGGGCATGCCGCCCTGGATGCATAGATTTTCAAGCGTTGAACGATTGTTTTGATATTTGACTTTGAAATCGGACTTCATGTCAAAGCCGTCCATAATCAATGTTGCATCCCATGCAGCCGCCAGAGTAGGTTTTATCAAGAAAATCATTCTGCTCTCATTATTTATGACGGTCATTTCCTTGTTGACTTCCTCTACAGTATTGTGCAAAGCACTTTCGACCACCTTTGTTGATAGTTTCAAATAGAATGCATTGGTCGCACCGAGCTTTGACTTTATAGTCTGTAGATACGGCCTCGCACTATTCAACAGAGTGACGGCAGAACTTATCCCCACAGGCATCTTCGAAAACCGCTGAATCTCTCTATTTACCGCATCCGCCTCTCGCTGAACTGATGTTGGGGTTATGTTGCCCGCATTCTCCTGTATGATATTGACGTTTTCCCGACACCGGGCCTTGGCCATTGCACCCATCACGACGGACAAGGCGTAATCCACCAATTCCATCGTGTTCATTGTGGTGTCGGGAGTGAAAGTGTGATTGTAATAGTCTATCCCGCATTGCAAAGCCGCCAAACCCACCTTGTCGGCTATTATCTGGTACTGCACATCCGTTTCGGGAATCATCTTCTTAAGTCTGTTCATCGGGATCTTCGTCCCTCTCATCAATTTCCTGCCCGCCGTCAAGGCCTCGGCAGGCCCCTTCTTTCTCGATGCGTTAGCCTCGTTTGCGGCAGTCTGTAAAAGTCCGATCAAACGAGAAACCTCCTTCCGAGACACATATTCCTTCCATTCGTCGTTTGAAATATGCTGCAACATTGAATCTGTCCCCGCATGATTTACCAACTCGTCAAGAAAATCATATTCTATCCTTGTGATATCGACTGTTTGATTTTCACCTAAGACGAGCCTGATAAAATCATCCTTGTAAAAGGTGTACAGCTTTTCGGCACACTGAATTGCCTCTGGGAAAAAGTCGTAAATCAAGGCGGATGCAATCCTGTTCTGCAATGATGACGCATTGTCCTTTTTTGTCCAAATAGACAATGCGTTCTCGATATCACTTGCGATCAAATGATTGATAGCTATTTCATCTACTGTGTTAGCCTTAAGGAACCAGAATTGTGCATAATGAATCTGTTTGTCAGGAAGGGATAACTGAGACTCCGCCTCAGTCACTGCGTCCAAAGTACGATTTATCTGCGGCAACATAGAGGGAAAGTCTGTCGGGAACGACATTGGCTTACCAACTTTTAAGAATGCCTTGATTCGAGTTATGTTAGCGAGTCTTTCTCGCATTGAAGAATTCGCATACACACCGAGAAGGCGATATGGGTTATTTTGGATAATGTCCAACATTACTTTAGCACTTATGTCAAATTCTTGTCGAATCCCCATGTTACCGCCTAAATCCCGGTTCGTATCGCCATCCGGTACGAACAACCCTCATAGGCAAAGCCTTGCAAAGTTAATAGATCTCATTGTTTTCTCGTATGTTAACCTGTTTATTTTTATAAACTATCCTCCTCGGATAATTTTACACATCTAAAACAACCAATAAGTTGTAGAATTAATAAAAATCGCTATATTTGCCGCGTTAAAACAAACTATCATGACATTCGATGAAATATTAGAGG
>JAJPYV010000122.1 GCA_021204735.1 Prevotella sp. | reverse complement strand
GTGGGCCATCCAGGGCTTGAACCTGGGACCTCCAGATTATGAGTCTGTTGCTCTAACCAACTGAGCTAAAAGCCCTGCTTGAACATGCGTTTCAAGTTTTCGTGTGCAAAGGTACATCTATTTGGATTAATTACCAAATATTTTATGCAAAATCTATTTAATGGCACAATAAAAAGTGGAAATTTCGCACCCAACTGACTTAACATAAGTCAAATAATCGTTAAAAAAAGGATATTGTAATGGTCATTAAGGGCGTTTTGATAAAAATATATTAACTTTGCACTGGATAACGAGATGAAAGGTAGAAAGATTTGCTCTTTGTACCTTTTATATTGGTGTCCGTTGCAGGTACGAAATGTAAATATATATTACAAATTTTATGAGCAACGAAATTAATCCATTATTCAAGAATCCTGTTGGATTGACTGATAATGAGGTACTCAGAAGCCGTGAAGAGCACGGAGACAATATTCTTACGCCTCCTAAGAAAACTCCTTTGTGGAAACTCTACCTTGAGAAATACAAAGACCCTATCATCAAGATTTTACTTTTGGCTGTTGTGTTCTCGCTTGCCCTCTCCATAATACAGGGTGGCTTTGTCGAGACTTTGGGTATAATAATAGCCATTATCCTTGCCACTACAATAGGTTTTTGTTTTGAGATGGATGCCGCCAAGAAGTTTGATGTCCTTACGGCATTGGGTGAAGAAAGTCATGTCAAGGTGCGCCGCAACGGTAAGGTTTTGGAGGTGGCACGTAAGGATATCGTGGTAGGCGATATAGTTATAATAGAGGTAGGCGATACTATGCCTGCCGACGGTACGCTGATAGAGTCAAATGACTTGCAGGTTGATGAGTCTTCACTTACTGGCGAGCTTGTAGCAAACAAGCATGCTGACCCCGACAAGAATGACCCGGAGGCTACATACGCTTCATCGAGAGTGCTCCGTGGTACGATGGTTATGGACGGCAGAGGTGTGTATCAGGTTACTGAGGTTGGTGATGCGACGGAAATAGGTAAGGTGGCACGCAGCAGTATGGAGGTAACTTCCGTGAAGACGCCGCTGAACATCCAACTTGAAAAACTGTCGAAATTGATAAGCAACTGGGGTATCGGCATCTCAATTGCTGCTTTCGTGATATTCCTCGGACGAGATATCATCATGGATTCGGAAGGAGTATGGCACTCTACCAACTACCTTGAAATGTGCCGTATCGTGTTGGAATATTTCATGATGGCTGTTACCCTTATCGTGATGGCTGTTCCGGAAGGCATGCCTATGGCTGTTACTCTTAGTCTTGCACTTAATATGCGTCGTATGTTGAAGAACAACAATCTTGTGCGAAAGCTCCATGCTTGTGAGACGATGGGTGCGGTTACGGTAATCTGTACCGATAAGACGGGTACGCTGACTCAGAATAAGATGCAGGTTGCTGACATGGCTGAATATGAGAAATGCGACTTGATTGGAGAGGCTATTTCTCTCAATACTACGGCTTATCTTGACGAGGAGGATGGAAAAGGTATCGGCAACCCTACGGAGGTTGCCCTTTTGTTGTGGCTCGACGGACAGGGTACTGACTATAAGAAAGTCAGGGCTGAGCACCGCATAGAGAGACAGATACCGTTCTCTACCGAAAGGAAATTTATGGCTACTGTCGCTAAGATAGGAAAAAAACGCATCCTTTTTGTGAAGGGTGCGCCTGAGATTGTGGCTGGCTTCTGTGATGTGGATGAAAAAACATTGACTGCTATTCGCAATCGTCTTGTAGGTTACCAAAATCAGGCGATGAGAACGCTGGCCTTCGCTTGTAGGGAGTTGTCTGACAAAGAGAACAGTGAGAAAATCACGTTTGATGAGAACTTGCGTCTTACGTTCCAGGCTGTTGTCGCAATCAACGACCCGATTCGTCTTGACGTTCCTAAGTCGGTTAAGGAATGTCTCGATGCTGGCATTAAGGTTAAGGTGATTACCGGTGACACGTCTGCCACTGCAATTCAGATTTCCCGTCTGATAGGTATTTGGGATGATAATACTCCTGACGAAGGGCATATTACGGGTACGGAGTTCTCTGCACTTAGTGATGAGGAGGCTTTCAACAGGGTAATGGAGATAAGGGTGATGAGTAGGGCGCGTCCTACTGACAAGCAGCGTTTCGTAAATCTCTTGCAGAAGCATAATGAGGTGGTTGCGGTTACCGGTGACGGTACTAACGATGCTCCGGCTTTGCACCATGCCCATGTTGGGCTCTCTTTGGGCTCTGGTACTTCGGTGGCTAAGGAGGCGAGTGATATGACACTTATTGATGATTCGTTTGGCAGTATCGTGAATGCTGTGTTGTGGGGGCGTTCTCTGTACCGCAATATCCAGCGTTTCCTCTATTTCCAGTTGATTGTCAACGTGACGGCCCTATTGCTTGTTCTCGGCGGTTCTATGATAGGTACGGAAATGCCTCTCACCGTGACACAGATACTTTGGGTGAATCTGATAATGGATACCTTTGCCGCTCTTGCTCTCTCATCCTTGCCGCCTTCTGATGAGGTGATGAAAGACAAGCCTCGCAAGCAAACTGATTTCATTATTACGAAAGGGATGGCAAGTGGTATATTCGGTATCGGTATAACGCTCTTTATCGTGATGTTCATAATGCTGATTTGCTACTCTGGCACGACAGGTGATTTGCATCTGCATGAGCTTTCGATATTCTTCACCACTTTCGTGATGTTCCAGTTCTGGAATCTCTTTAATGCAAAATCGTTCGGGTCTAACCACTCTACTTTTGAGGGTTTCTTCAAGGATAAGGGTCTTGTGTTAGTTTTGGCTCTCATTTTGTTGGGACAGTGGTTGATAATTACTTTCGGTGGCGTTATGTTCCGTACTGAGCCACTCTCTCTCGTGGAATGGATTGTCATCATCGTTGCTACATCTTCTGTGATGTGGGCTGGTGAACTTTGGCGTTTGGTTAAAAGAATCAAGAAATAATTTTTAATAATAAACTGTGACAATAGCAATAAGTGGTATTGCCGCAGTTTTTATCTTATATTTGAACTTAAACAATGGAGCACCATATTAAGAATATAGTTTTCGACTTCGGTTGTGTGTTGGTTGACTTAAACAAGCAACGGTGTGTCGATGCTTTCAAACGCATAGGGGCGGAGAATGTCTCCAAGTATGTTGATGAGAGTCGTCAGGAGGATCTTTTCCTCGATTTAGAGAAGGGGAAAATTGATACTCATGCTTTCTGTAATGCCGTGAGGCGCAAGTCTCCTTCGTGCATCGCTTCTGATGAGGCTATCTGTAATGCATGGAACATGCTACTTGGGGGTATTCCTCTGCGAAGACTGAAACGACTGATAATGCTGAAGGACAAGTTCCGACTGTTTCTTTTGAGCAATACAAACCCGATACATTGGAACAAGGCTGTGGAAGATTATTTCCCTTGTGACGGTTTTGGTGTGAATGATTATTTTGAAAAAACATTTCTATCATACGAGATGCATTTGGTGAAACCTGATAGTCGTATGTTCCGCAGAATGCTTGTCGATGCTCATATAGATGCGGATGAAACGATGTTCATTGATGATTCGCCTATTAATTGTGCCGCTGCAAGTGAGTTGGGTATCACTACTGTTCTTGTGTCTAACGGTGATCAGTGGATAAACAATTCTACATTGCTTTAAGTTTATAATGTTCCGAATGTCGAAAGAGATATGAAAACGATTTTTACTGGTAAGGAATTTAGTTTGAGTAACCCTTGTGTAGCTACCATAGGTTTCTTTGATGGGGTGCATTGCGGGCATAAATACCTTATTAAAAATGTTCTCGACTGTGCTACGGATTCTGGTATGCAGTCGATGGTCATATCTTTCGAAAGTCATCCGCAATATGTGATTTGTGATGACTATCGTCCTAAACTGCTTACTACAAATGACGAGAAATTGCGATTGCTGTCACAAACCGGTATTGACAACTGCGTGTTGCTGCATTTTGACAGGAATATGGCTGCACTGTCTGCCCGTGAGTTCATGCAGTCTGTTCTTCGTGATAAGCTAAATGTGAAAAAACTCATTATAGGGTATAACAACCGTTTTGGGCATGATCGTACGGAGGACTTTAATGACTATGCAGCTTACGGAAAAGAATTGGGCATCGAGGTGCTGCTTAGTGATGCTTTCACTTTTGAGGGAAATAAGGTCAGTTCATCGGTTATCCGTGCTTTCCTCTCTGAAGGCAAGGTGGAGGAGGCTGAAAGATGCTTAGGTTATCCTTACTTTATCGAGGGTACTGTCGTGCAGGGTGTGCATGAGGGTCGTAAATTGGGTTTCCCTACTGCCAATATGTGTGTTAATGATGAGTTGAAACTGATTCCTGAAAATGGTGTCTATGCTGTTAAGGCGGAAATCGGGGATTCTTCTAAAACGTGGGATGCCATGATGAATATCGGCACGCGCCCTACTTTCGGTGATAATAGGATTACTCTCGAAACTCATATATTCGGACTTGAAGGTGATATCTATGGTAAGCGGATTAATATCAGGTTTTTGCACCGCTTGCGTGGTGAACGTAAATTCTCGTCTGCTGATGAACTTTCTGCACAGTTGAGGCATGACAAGGAGGATGTAAAGAACTTGTTTTCCTAATATTGATTGTATATGAAGAAGGCATTATTATATCTTTTCGCATTTTTGTTCATACAGTTTTTCGCTGCGTGGGCTGTGTATGCAATTTGGATTGTGTCGTCTGGCGGTTCAATCGGTGACATTGCTCTTGCCCTGAATGGTAAAGGAGAAAGTGCCATTACCGCTTCCATGATTATAACTGGCTCTGCTGTTTGCAGTGTGATTACTGTAGTTTTGTTCCTCTGGCGTAAGTGGGCTGTGGTTTCTCCTGCCTGGCTGAAAAAAGGAAATTGGGATGTGCTGTTCTGGAGTGCGATAATCTCTCTTGGTACGTTGCTGCCTTCTGTTTGGCTTCAGGATGTGCTTCCCGAATTGCCTGACGCTATGGGTGACACATTCAAGATGATAATGCACAACCCGTTTGGTTATTTGATGATTTGTCTTTTTGCGCCTCTCGTAGAGGAATTGGTTTTCCGTGGGGCGATATTGAAATCGCTTCTCAAAGTTTTTAAAAATCATTGGGTTGCGATACTTATCTCGGCGGCATTCTTCGCTTTGGTTCATGGTAATCCTGCTCAAATGCCTCATGCCTTCTTAATCGGCTTGCTGCTCGGTTGGATGTACTACCGTTCTGGCAGTATTCTGCCTGGTGTTACTTTGCACTGGGTAAACAATACGGCTGCGTATGTAACTTACATGCTGTTTCCTGCGGCTGCTGACATGAAACTGATTGAGGTGTATAATGGTGACTATCTGCGCCTGACACTCTCGTTGGTTATCTCTGTCTGCATACTCTTGATATGTATTTATCAACTTAACAGAAGGTTGAGGAGATAAGTTGCTGTTTATATTATTATAATAAAAGCTAAAAAATATTTACGTTTGGTTACAAATCACGACAATTTACG
>JAJPYV010000290.1 GCA_021204735.1 Prevotella sp. | reverse complement strand
TGGCGCAACGCCCCCACCCCATCAAGATGATATAAAGTAAAATCTATCTTTTGGCACTGTTCACGGATGAACGGCTGCACGAAACGGCGGTAGTCCTCAACACTTATCATTGTAGAGATATCGCTCTGCAACTTACTCATCTTGCTCGGAGCCCAAGCAGAGAAATAGCAGAACGCCATCTCATCACCCTCACGGATGATATCATACAGTTCATCGAAAACCTTGAAATAAATATCGTTGATTAGCTGCATCTGACGCTCAAGAACATCAGGTTGCATAACAGTATCAAGCAGAACCTTGTCAGTACCCTTTATTGCAGCAAGCACATCCAGACCCTCCATCAGGTCGGGCATCCCCACATAATAATGTCCATTTGCCTTTTGCTTGCAAGCACGGAGCAGAGCCTTGTGCAACAACCAATTAGGGTGCTCGTGATTGAAAGTTATATCATCAGTATAATCAGGGTTAGGGTGTATCCATATCGTGTCTTTCCCACCCTCAAAAACACCACCGAGGATAGCAGCAAGAGAGCCCGGTCCCAACTGCGTGTTAGCCACAGGCAGAATATCAGCTTTCAGACAACTATGAGCAACATACCAGTCGAGATATTCCGCACGCCACAGAGGGTCAAACCATTTCTGGTCAAGACTTTTCGGCGCAGGAGGCAACGACACATCGGCATGAGGTGTTACGCCCTCCTGGAAGTGCTCCCACATATTCAGGATTATCCCCCTGTGATTCCACCAGTCAACGTATCGTCTTTTTGTTTCCTCGATATTTTGCTTCCAAGTATTCATTACCCCTGAATATATAACCGATTATTACAATTCCATGCCATTAAATGTCTCGTCAATCTTTATTGTGGTTGTCTTACTCAGATCCATCTCATCGGTGCAATTAACATCATCCAAATAAACAGGAATTTCCGCACCATGACGCACATAAACAGGCATCAGTTCGAGTGGTACCTCAAGATCTTTGAGCCATTGGTTACCATCAATACGCTCCCCAGAGAAAAAGTCCACCCAATTACCTTCAGGCAGATAAACATCACGACGGTTCTCACTGTTCATAACAGGAGCGACGAGGAAATCATCACCGAAATAATATTCATCATCAATATGCCAGCAAATGCGGTCATCAGGATGATGGAAAACAAGAGCCTGAACAATAGTTCCACCCCCTTTTATTGCCTTCTCACTTTCCCTCAAGATATAAGGAATCAGTTTATAACGCAGTTTCCACCAGCGTTTCACAATAAGAGCTATATTCGGATAATGCCACGGCTCACGCTTATTGGTGCCATGATAACGGATATGTGATGAGAAAACACCAAACTGAGTCCAGCGCACATAAACATCATCACGCACTATCGAGTTCATGAAATTAGGCAAAGTATGGAAGCCCGGCACATCATGGCTCCAGAAAGCAAAGCCCGACAAGCCGAAATGCAGACCACCTTTAAGAGACCCAGCCATACCGTCCCACGAACTGCAAGAGTCACCGCCCCAATGGAGAGGATAACGCTGACAACCAGTCCAAGCCGCCCTTGCCCAGATAATACCCTCGCCCGTTACCTCCTTAGTAACCTCGTAAGCCGCCTTTTGGTAGAGAACAGCATAGATATTATTTAGCAACTCTGGTTTCATGCCCTTATAAATAGCATCCATGTGGATGTTCTCACCAAAGTCAGTCTTAATCACCGCCACACCCATATTCAACAAGTTGCGGAGCAAACCCTCATACCATTCCGTTGCTTTCGGGTCAGTGAAATCGATTGTCCCAGCATAATCGAGAGCAGAAAAATTTGATCCCTCACTCGCCTGTTGTTTTGTTAGCGTACAAATATAATGGTTCTTTCGAGCCTCATCAATCTGTTCAGCATCCTCAGCAACGTATGGTAATTGCCAGAGAGACACCCTGAAACCTTTTTCTTTCAATCCTCGTATAAAACCTTCCGGGTCAGGGAAACGATCCTCGTTGAATTTCCACTCGCACAACCAGTCAGTTTTGAACCAACCCGTATCAAGGTGTATCACGTCACAAGGATAATTTTCCTTGCGCAACCTATCGCAAATGCCATTCACCTCATCAGCACTGAAATACGTCATACGACTCATCCAGACGCCGAAGCTCCACAAAGGAGGCATTGACGGGAAACCAGTAAGGTCACGGTAACCATGAATTATCTCTTCAATAGAATCCCCACCAATTAAAAAAACATCAAGCAAAGCATAGTCAGCCATGAACTGCACAGAGCGAGTTGACATACCAGCAAGTGACAATTTGGAGTGAGCACAAGTATGATAGAACGCCCCATACATCCTGCTTGACACATAAAATGGGATGTTCTTGTAAGTTCTGCGGTTGTTCACCCCTTGCCCATCCTGATTTTTGAGAAATAACGTCTGTCCGCTAAGATCCATTTTTGCGAACCGTTCACCAGTGCCAGCAAAGCACTCATCCGGCTTACATTCAAATGAAACCGTTGCCCTGTCCTTCTTGCCATCACATTTGCAGAACGCAATCGGCAAGGCATCATATCTCGGTGGTGAAAAATGGTCGTATGCCGCAAGACGTATTTCACGCTTGCCATCAGGAAACAGACGGATATCAAGAGTCTCCTGCGGGTCAGGCTGCAACGAACTCCAACGGTCAAGTTCAGGTTCTTTCACGTTGATTATAACCCTTGTTATACTATCAGGGTCAGTTACAGCCCATTCCCCATTATTAAAAGCAACCTTTAAAGGCACTTTCTTGACACAACTGCTATATTGAAGCATCACAGAGCTGTCAGAAATATCCTCCTCACCGAAGCCGATGAAAAGGCGCAATATTTTAGGTTCATATTGACGGATAATCAGCGTATAATCCTCTCTCGGCACAGTTTCGTCTGCCGCCATATCGTTGGCAAGCACCTGTTTTTGAAACGGTACATTTATATAAATGTCGCCATTTCTCTCGTAAACAGCTGTCGGTTTGCATGCCTTCCATAATGATTCATTACGTTGAAGGTCAACATCAAAATCGAGAAAATCAAACAGATGATAGTTTGTTGGTTTCATGAATTATTCTTTTATCACCATTTTAGAACCAGGTTTGTTGTACCCGAACATCTCTATCGAACAACCATTGTTCTCCACTGTAAAACCATCAGTAGCCTCATCAAAATAAATGCAGAAAGCACGGTTGTTTGTGGCGTATGGAGCAGGATAAGGCAAACCGATAGAGTTGCCAGAAATCACAGAATTTGGCTGGTTAGACAAAGTATATATTCCACCCGCATCATACATACGTTTAGCATAGTCGGTTACAGTGTTCTCCATTATGCGGTTGTTGCGCATACCACTTTCGAGTGGTGTCCAGCCCCAACCGACACAAATACCAGAATAACTGACGTTGGAAACCTTGTTTTGTACTATTGATATGTCACGTACATAACCAGCACCGATGGCAACACAGCCCCAATCCTCGTTGGCAGCATTGTTTATGGTATTACCACTGATAGTTATGTCATGGCATAAATCATCCTCTATGGTAGGAGTATATGGGATATGCGTTTCAAAGCCCTGTTCACCAAACCAGCCCACGAGGAGAGCCGTACCACCGATGTCCTCCATTGAGCAACCTCTTACATCAGACTCATTGACAGCATAACAAAGGTCGAGAGCTGTCGCACCGATATGACTAAAATTACAATTCTTAAAACAGATGTTTGTGGCAAACTGAGCTGTAAGAGCCGCTTCAGGTCGAGCTATCCAAGCCTGATTTTCAAGTTCTGCCTTATGAAACAATCCTGGAGTCTGCAACTTATAACCATCAATAAAGCGGAAACCACCCTGAAGAGTTACGTTCCCTTCATGCGAAGGGCGCAACCATGAAGAATGCTCAAACGAGATATTCTCAAAAGATATATAACTAACACCACGTTCCCTTGTGCCCCCAATCTCGACGAGAGTCTCAAGAGCAGGAGCAACAACCTGCGCTGTACTCATGTCCTCATCTTCATGAGGATAATAATAAATCAAACCAGAAGGGTAATCCTGATACCATTCTCCCGGTTCATCAACGAGTTCGAGAGCATTGCCAAGACAGAATGCAGAGTTGCCCCGCTCACCATCAATTACCGGTTGCGGCCATGGATGAGCAAACTCTATACTGCTTTCAGGGTCGTAAAACCACACCTTTGTGTAACCGTCACCCAAATCTTTCATCTCACGAACACGCAAAATCGCCGTTGCCCAACGCTGGTGAACAAGCATCTCCAACTGACAGGCATGGCTCAGATCCTGTTTTGGTGTAGGTATCGTGATACTCTGATCTTCCGTATCAAAATCCTTCATGCGCTCCATGATATCCATGCCAAACTGAGAGGCCCGCATTGCCTTAGTGCCGTTCACCCACAACTGTCGGGTCTCAAGAATGTGGTTGCCAACCATCGGCGGTGCCGTTGTTACCCATATTTTGTTTCTTAAAGCCACAGGAACCCTCGTGTCAGTAGTACCCTTGTGCCAACCACTTATCTCGATTCCACCACTTATTACGACAGTCTCACCATCCTTGCCACGTATTACAGTAGGAGACGAGGCTGTACCACTATCCTCAGGTCGGATGAACAACGGTTTTATAAGATGATAAGTACCACCTTCAACTATAATATTAATACCATCCTCAGCCTCTTTCACACCCAACCTGCGCCATTCCCTTGCAAGTTTCAGAGCACAGTCAAGAGTTTGTAACGGAGCTGCAGCAGTGCCTTCAGCATGATTATTACCGGTTGTTGACACATATATATTTTCAGCCATTATTGAAACATTATAACAAAGTAGACAAATAACTGATAACAATAATTTTTTCATGAGAATATTCAGATTTAAGTAGTTTTGCAAATTTAAGGAAAATAAGATTAACAGCAAAAAATTTTACCAATTATATGGAAACAAACCAATATCATTCATACAGATAAAACATCCGTTCCATCATTTTCCACTTCTCATCTGACGTAGCATTAGCAGGACAATCCTGGAAATTTGCCACATAGTTTTCCCACTCCTGTTGACGAGGAAGCGTGGCAAGACGAGCCATTGCACTATCCCAGTCGAAGTCGAGTGGAGCTTCGACAATCATAAACAACCTATTGCCGATAATGTAAATCTCCATTTCAAGGATGCCGACTGACTTAATGCCCTCTTTTATTTCATCCCAAAAATGTTCCTTATCATGAGCCTCACGGTAACGGCGGATAAGTTCCGTATCATCTTTCAGTTCGATAGTCTGGCAATACCTTTTCACAGGTACGCCAAATTCCTTTGTTTTGTAGCCTTCTGTTTTCATACGATTTAAATTAAAAATTAAAAATTAAATTTTGCTTGGCTCCTTACTTGAGTTTATTGCTTGTAACTTTGAAAAATAACAGAAAGAGTTTCTCTATTTATTCTTAATGCTGTTTTCCACCAATTTTTTGGGCTAAAATGCCGATGAGCACCAAATTTTTTCAGCCAAAATGCCGATGAGCACCAAATTTTTTCAGCCAAAAT
>JAJPYV010000116.1 GCA_021204735.1 Prevotella sp. | reverse complement strand
TTATAAAACCATTGGTTACTGAGAAGATGAACGGTATCACCGAGAAGCAACCAAATCGTTATGGCTTTGTTGTACGTCCAAAGGCTGACAAACTCCAGATTAAGAAGGAAGTCGAGGCACTTTACAATGTAAAGGTGGTTGGTGTTAACACGCTCAACTACGCAGGGAAACGTTCAAGTCGATATACAAAAGCCGGTCTGATAAAGGGCAAGAAGCCTGCTTTTAAGAAGGCTATCGTTACTCTTAAAGAGGGTGACACAATTGATTTTTACAGCAATATTTAATATAGAAAATGGCAGTACGTAAATTCAAGCCCGTAACTCCGGGCCAAAGACACAAAATTATTGGTACGTTCGAGGAAATTACTGCATCCGTACCAGAAAAGTCTCTCGTTTACGGTAAGCGGTCAACAGGTGGTAGAAACAGTTCTGGTAAGATGACTGTTCGCTACAGAGGCGGAGGCCACAAGAGAAAATACCGCATTATTGATTTTAAACGTGAGAAAGATGGTGTTCCAGCTGTAGTTAAGACGATAGAGTACGATCCGAACCGTTCGGCGCGTATCGCTTTGTTGTTCTATGCTGATGGTGAAAAACGTTACATTATTGCTCCTAATGGACTGCAAGTAGGTACTACTGTGATGTCTGGTAAAGATGCTGTGCCTGAAGTAGGCAACACGCTTCCTTTGGAGAACATCCCTGTTGGTACTGTAATCCACAACATTGAGTTGCGCCCTGGTCAGGGTGCGGCACTTGTCCGTTCGGCGGGTAATTTTGCTCAGTTGACTTCCCGTGAGGGTAAGTATTGTGTTATTAAGCTCCCTTCAGGTGAGATTCGCAGAATTCTCAGTGCCTGCAAGGCTACTATTGGTAGTGTTGGAAACTCCGACCATGCACTTGAACGTTCCGGTAAGGCTGGACGTACACGCTGGTTAGGTTGGCGTCCTCATAACAGGGGTGTCGTTATGAACCCGCACGACCATCCAATGGGTGGTGGTGAAGGCCGTCAGTCTGGAGGTCACCCACGTTCACGTAAGGGCTTGTATGCTAAGGGTCTCAAGACGAGAAGCAAGAAGAAGCTTTCAAGCAAGTACATTGTTGAAAGAGCTAAGAAGAGCTAATAAAAAATCAAGTTAACAAGAGTAAATTATGAGTCGTTCACTTAAAAAAGGTCCTTATATTAACGTTTCACTCGAGAAGAAAATTCTCGCCATGAACGAGAGTGGGAAGAAGAGTGTGGTTAAGACTTGGGCAAGAGCTTCAGTGATTTCTCCTGATTTCGTGGGACACACTGTTGCAGTTCATAACGGAAATAAATTTATCCCTGTTTACATTACCGAAAACATGGTAGGTCATAAGCTCGGTGAGTTTTCCCTTACGAGACGCTTTGGCGGTCATGCAGGTAATAAGAAGAAGTAAACAGGCAAACCATTGAAATTAAAGATAAAATATAATGGGAGCAAGAAAAAAAATATCGGCTGAAAAGAGAAAAGAAGCCCTTAAGAGTTTGTATTTCGCAAAGCTCAAAGGCTGTCCCTCTTCCCCCCGCAAGATGCGCTATGTCGTTGACATGATAAGGGGTAAAGAGGTAAACCATGCTCTTGGCATCCTTAGATTCTCAAAGAAAGCTGCCGCATACGACGTAGAGAAACTTCTGCGCTCAGCGATAGCCAATTGGGAAGTAAAGAACGAGCGCAAGGCTGAGGACGGTGAGCTTTATATAACGAAAGTATTCGTCGATGAAGGTGTTACGTTGAAGCGCATGCGCCCGGCACCTCAAGGACGTGGCTATAGAATACGTAAGCGTAGCAATCATGTTACATTGTTTGTTGACGCCATAACTAATGACGTAAAAACAGAAGAATAGAATGGGACAGAAAGTTAATCCAATAAGTAACCGTCTGGGTATTATCAGAGGTTGGGACTCTAATTGGTTCGGAGGCAAGAGCTTTGGAGATAACCTCGTAGAGGATATGAAGATCCGTAAATACCTTAACGAGCGTCTGGCTAAAGCCAGTGTATCACGCATCTATATAGAGCGTACATTGAAGCTGGTTACCATTACTATTTGCACGGCTCGTCCGGGCATCGTCATCGGTAAAGGTGGTCAGGATGTAGACAAGTTGAAAGAAGAGTTGAAAAAACTCTATGACAAGGAGATACAAATAAATATCTTCGAGGTGAAGAAACCTGATCTTGACGCTACGATTGTAGGCAACAACATCGCACGCCAAGTAGAGGGTAAGATAGCTTATCGCCGTGCCATCAAGATGGCTATCGCCAACACGATGCGTGCAGGTGCAGAGGGAATAAAAGTCCAGATTACGGGACGTTTGAACGGAGCGGAGATGGCTCGTAAGGAAATGTACAAGGAAGGGCGCACTCCTTTGCATACATTCCGTGCGGATATTGACTATTGTCAGACAGAAGCTCTTACAAAGGTTGGTCTGCTGGGTATCAAGGTTTGGATTTGCCGTGGTGAGATTTACGGTACTCCTGACATTGTGACTAACTTCTCACAGGAGAAGCAAGTGGGAGGTCGCTCAAATGGCAAACCGAGAATGGGCCGTAAGAGAAATAATAACCGTTAAAGCAAGATGTTATCATGTTACAGCCAAAAAGAGTAAGATATAGAAGACCCCAAGATGGTCGTGGCAACAAAGGAAACGCCCATAGGGGGACACAATTGGCTTTCGGCTCATTCGGTATCAAGACACTTGATGCTAAATGGTTGAACAGTCGTCAGATAGAAGCTGCCCGTATCGCAGTGAACCGTTATATGCAACGTGAAGGTCAAGTCTGGATTCGTATATTCCCAGACAAACCTATAACCCGCAAGCCTGCCGATGTACGTATGGGTAAAGGTAAAGGAGACCCTGTAGGATGGGTCGCTCCTGTAACGCCAGGGCGTATCCTCTTTGAAGTAGAAGGTGTTTCGTTTGATATCGCTAAGGAGGCACTCCGCCTTGCGGCACAGAAATTACCCGTTAGGACAAAGTTTGTTGTAAGACGTGATTACGATAAAAACGCTTGATTATGAAAAGTAAGGAAATAAGAGAATTCGATACCAAAGAATTGGAGGAGAGGTTAGAAGCAGAGGTTACAAAATACACTCAGATGAAGTTGAACCATGCGATTACTCCATTGGAAGATCCGTCTCAGATTAAGAAGGCTCGTCGTGATATAGCACGTATGAAGACAGAACTTCATCAAAGGGAACTTAATAAGTAATAATTAGTTCAGATGGAAAAAAGACATTTAAGAAAAACAAGAACGGGTGTAGTGATCAGCGACAAGATGGATAAGACTATTGTTGTTGCAACGAAATTCAAGGAGAAACACCCTATATATGGTAAGTTTGTACAGAAGACAAAGAAATACCATGCTCATGACGAGAAGAATGAGGCAAACATCGGTGATACAGTATTCATCATGGAGACCCGTCCTTTGAGTAAGACTAAGAGATGGAGATTAGTTCAAATAATTGAAAAAGCTAAGTAATTATGATACAGCAAGAATCAAGACTTACAGTGTGTGATAATAGCGGTGCCCGTGAGGTCCTCTGCATCCGTGTATTGGGTGGCACGCGCCGTCGTTATGCAAGTGTGGGTGACGTAATTGTCGTTACCGTCAAGAACGTTATTCCGTCAAGTGAGGTTAAGAAGGGTACGGTATCTAAGGCTTTGGTTGTCCGCACAAGGAAAGAAATACGTCGTGCAGATGGTTCATATATCCGTTTCGACGACAACGCATGTGTTCTTTTGAATAATGCGGGAGAGCTTCGCGGCAGTCGTATATTTGGACCTGTGGCACGTGAGCTTCGTGCGGTAAACATGAAGGTAGTATCTTTGGCTCCTGAAGTTCTTTAACATTAAAACATTAAAAGAGTGATGAAGAATAAGCTACATATCAAGAAGAATGATTCAGTGATTGTTCTTGCCGGAAATGATAAGGGCAAGAAGGGCAAGGTACTGAAAGTTATAGTGGACAAACGTCGTGCTATCGTAGAGGGCGTGAATATGGTTTCAAGACATACTAAGCCAAGTGCGAAGAATCCACAAGGAGGAATCGTGAAGCAGGAGGCTTCGATTGATATCTCTAATTTGAGTCTTATTGATCCTAAGTCTGGCAAGGCAACACGTATTGCTATTAAGGTAACAGAAGACGGAAAGAAAATCCGTGTCGCTAAAAAATCAGGGGAGGAAATCAAATAATGAATACAGCAGAATTGAAGACTACGTATAAGGAGGTGATAGCTCCTGCGTTGAAGAAACAGTTTAATTATTCTTCACCGATGCAGATTCCAGTTCTCAAGAAGATAGTTATCAATCAGGGACTTGGTGATGCCACACAGGACAGGAAGATTATTGATGTTGCTATTAATGAGATTTCTACTATTGCTGGCCAGAAGGCTGTCGCTACATATTCCAGAAAGGATATTGCGAACTTCAAGCTCCGCAAAAAGATGCCTATTGGTGTTATGGTAACTCTCCGTCGTGAACGTATGTATGAGTTCCTTGAGAGGCTTGTGCGCATAGCATTACCTCGTATTAGGGACTTCAAGGGTATTGAAAGTAAGTTAGACGGTCGTGGAAATTATACACTTGGTATTGAGGAACAGATTATTTTCCCTGAGATCAACCTTGATGCTATTGATCATATTCACGGTATGAATATCACTTTCGTAACATCCGCCAAGACAGACGAAGAGGGATATGCTTTGCTTAAGGCATTTGGATTACCATTCAAGAACGCTAAAAATGATTAAGAGATATGGCAAAAGAATCAATGAAGGCTCGCGAGGTTAAACGTGCGAAAATGGTCGCTCGTTATGCAGAGAAGCGTGCGGCTTTGAAGAAAATTATTGCTAAGACATCAGACCCTGCAGAGGCTTACGAGGCTGCAAGGAAGTTGCAGAGTATTCCACGTAACGCTAATCCTATCCGTTTGCACAATCGTTGCAAGATAACGGGTCGTCCAAAGGGTTATATCCGTCAGTTTGGCCTTTCACGTATTCAGTTCCGTGAGATGGCTTCAGCTGGTCTTATTCCTGGTGTCAAGAAGGCAAGTTGGTGATTTAGAGAAAGTTTTTTAATATTGTCGGGGCAGGCCCGATTAATTAAACATTTATTTTATGACAGATCCTATAGCAGATTATCTGACGAGGTTGAGAAACGCTATCATGGCTCATCACCGTGTAGTAGAAGTACCAGCTTCAAACTTGAAGAAGGAAATCACGAAAATCCTCTTCGAGAAGGGTTACATCCTGAATTACAAGTTTATTGAGGATGGGCCACAGGGGACAATCAAGGTGGCATTGAAGTATGACCCCATTACAAAGGCAAATGCCATTCAGTGTTTGAAAAGAGTGTCTACGCCAGGTTTGCGTAAGTACACTGGCTACAAAAACATGCCGAGAGTTATCAATGGTTTGGGTATCGTGATTTTATCCACGTCCCAAGGAGTAATGACCGACAAAGAGGCCTCTACTTTGAAGATAGGTGGAGAGGTTCTTTGCTATGTATATTAATTGGAGGAAGATCTATGTCAAGAATAGGAAAATTACCAGTTAGTATTCCAAATGGAGTTACAGTAACTCTCAAGGACGGAGTTGTTACCGTCAAGGGACCAAAGGGAGAGCTTTCACAGAAAGTAGACCCATCTATTATCGTTAAAATGGAAGATGGTCATATCACTTTCGAAGTAGACGAGAACAGTCCTGTTAACTATAAGCAGAAAAACGCTTTTCATGGTCTTTATCGCTCACTTGTTCACAACATGGTTGTAGGTGTCAGCGAAGGGTACCAGAAAATACTTGAACTTGTAGGTGTAGGTTACCGTGTATCAAATCAGGGAAATATCCTTGAATTTACATTGGGTTACACTCACCCAATCATCTTGCAGTTGCCTGCAGAAGTAAAGGTTGAAACGAAATCAGAGAGAAACCAGAATCCTACTATAATCCTGGAGTCTTGTGATAAGCAATTGCTCGGACTTGTTTGCGCAAAAATCCGTTCTTTCCGTAAGCCTGAACCTTACAAAGGAAAAGGTATATTGTTCAAAGGTGAAGTCATTCGCAGAAAGTCTGGTAAGACTGCTGCTGCTAAGTAATTTTTTAAAATTTTACGATTATGACAACAAAGAAAATTGAAAGACGTATTAAGATAAAATACAGAATTCGTAAGCGCGTAAACGGAACAAGTGAACGCCCTCGTATGAGTGTGTTCCGTAGCAATAAGCAGATATATGTGCAGATAATAAACGACTTGACAGGTACTACCTTGGCATCTGCATCTTCTCTTGGACTTGAAACCATGCCTAAATGTGAGCAGGCTGCAAAGGTGGGCGAGATGATTGCTAAAAAGGCTGTTGAGGCTGGTATAAGTAAGGTTGTTTTTGACCGTAACGGTTATCTCTATCATGGACGTGTTAAACAACTCGCTGATGCGGCTCGTAAAGGAGGACTTAATTTTTAATAGATTATGGCAATGAACAACGTTAAGATAAATAGTGACATTGAGTTAAAAGACAGATTGGTTGCTATAAACCGCGTTACTAAGGTAACAAAGGGAGGTCGTACATTTACATTCGCTGCTATCGTTGTAGTTGGTGACGGTAATGGAATTATCGGCTGGGGACTTGGTAAGGCTGGTGAGGTTACGGCAGCCATTTCAAAAGGAGTGGAAGCCGCTAAGAAAAATCTCGTTAAGGTTACTGTACTTAAGGGTACTGTTCCTCACGATATTGAGGCTGCCTTTGGTGGCGCACGAGTATTCCTCAAGCCAGCAGCTCCTGGTACAGGACTTGTAGCAGGTGGTGCTATGCGTGCCGTATTGGAAAGCGCAGGTGTTAAAGACGTTCTCGCTAAGTCAAAGGGCTCGTCAAATCCTCATAATTTGGTAAAAGCTACAATCCTTGCGCTAAGCGAGATGCGTGATGCTTACACTATCGCTAAGATGCGTGGTATCAGTATGGAAAAAGTATTTAGAGGATAGGAGATAAAAACATGGCAACAATAAAAATCAAGCAGATAAAGAGTAAGATTGGTGCTCCGCATGACCAGAAAGATACACTTGCTTCTCTCGGTCTCCGTAAGATATCTCAGGTTGTAGAACATGAAGATACCCCATCCATCCGTGGTATGATAAGGAAGGTTCGCCATCTTGTAACCGTTATAGAATAAAAAATCACATTTAACAGAAATGATCATGAAACTACATAATTTAAAACCAGCTAAAGGTTCTACTCATTCGCGTCGTCGTTTAGGTCGTGGTCAAGGTTCCGGCTTAGGCGGTACGTCTACCCGTGGTCACAAGGGAGCTAAGGCACGTTCTGGTTATTCAAAGAAGATTGGTTTTGAGGGCGGTCAGATGCCATTGCAGCGAAGATTGCCGAAATCAGGATTCAAGAATATCAATCACAAAGAGTATCTTGCCGTTAATATTTCCACTCTTCAGCATCTTGCAGAAAACAAGAATTTGACGAAGATTGGCATTCAGGATTTGAAAGACGCAGGTATCGTAAAGGGAAAGAAGATTCTCGTTAAGATCTTGGGTAATGGTGAACTTAAAGCTAAGCTTGAGGTAGAGGCAAATGCTTTCTCCAAGACAGCGGAAGAAGCCATCAAGGCTGTTGGAGGTAATACTACAATAATCTAAGTAAATGAAAAAGTTTATTGAGACACTGAAGAACTGTTGGAAGATAGAGGACTTGCGCCAGCGAATCCTCATCACCATCATGTTCGTGGCAATCTACCGTTTCGGTTCATTCGTGGTTTTGCCGGGTATCGACCCAGGAAAACTACAGGACTTACAGTCGCAGACGAGCGGTGGTCTTATGTCACTGTTGGACATGTTCTCCGGTGGTGCATTTTCTAATGCCTCAATCTTTGCATTGGGAATAATGCCTTATATATCGGCATCCATTGTAATGCAACTTCTTGCCGTCGCTGTACCGTATTTTCAGAAGATGCAGCGTGAGGGAGAAAGTGGGCGTAAGAAGATAAACTGGTACACACGTATCCTTACGGTAGGTATTCTTGTGTTCCAGGCACCATCATATTTGATGAATCTTAAAATGCAGGCATACGGAGCATTGTCTTCTGGTATTGATTGGTCTGTATTTATCTGGCCCGCAACAATAATTCTTGCGGCAGGCAGTATGTTCATCCTCTGGTTGGGTGAGCGTATCACAGATAAAGGTATTGGAAACGGTATATCGTTGATCATTATGATTGGTATCATCGCACGTTTCCCACAGGCTTTCATCCAGGAGGTGGGTTCACGCTTCACGGCAATCTCTGGTGGTGGTCTTGTGATGTTCATCGTTGAGATTCTTATTCTTTATGCCGTAGTATGTGCGTCTTTGCTTTTGGTACAAGGTACACGTAAAATACCTGTTCAGTACGCAAAGCGTCTCGTGGGAAACAAGCAGTATGGTGGTGCGCGTCAGTACATCCCATTGAAATTGTTTGCTGCTAACGTAATGCCTATTATCTTTGCTCAGGCATTGATGTTCATCCCATTGGCTATCGTTCAGTATTCTACTGACCAGAGTGGATACGTAATCCGTGCGTTGTTAAATCACAAGAGTTTATTGTATAATGTGATATTTGCAATATTGATTATTGCTTTCACGTATTTCTATACTGCAATAACCTTGAATCCTACGCAAATGGCAGAAGACATGAAACGCAACAACGGTTTCATACCAGGCATTAAGCCAGGAAAGCCGACAGCCGAATATATTGATACGGTGATGTCACGTATCACACTGCCAGGTTCGCTTTTCATTGCGTTCATCGCTATCATGCCTGCTCTTGCTGGTCTGCTTAATGTACAGGATGCATTCTCGCAATTCTTTGGTGGTACTTCATTGCTCATCCTTGTGGGTGTTGTTATCGATACTCTGCAACAGATAGAGAGCCACCTTATGATGCGTCATTACGATGGTCTGCTCAATTCTGGTCATATCCGTGGGCGAAGTAACGGTGTAGCAGCTTATTAAGGAACTTCATATTAGAATATGGCAAAACAAGATGCAATTGAACAGGACGGGACAATAGTAGAGGCATTGTCAAATGCGATGTTCCGTGTTGAACTGGAAAACGGCTGTCCGATAACGGCCCATATTTCCGGTAAGATGAGAATGCATTACATAAAAATTCTCCCTGGAGACAAGGTAAAGGTGGAAATGAGCCCTTACGACTTGACGAAAGGAAGAATAGTGTTCAGATACAAATAAAAAGAAGATATATGAAGACAAGAGCATCATTAAAGAAACGTACACCCGACTGCAAGATTGTCCGTCGTAAGGGTCGTTTGTTCGTTATCAACAAGAAAAATCCTAAGTATAAATTACGTCAGGGTTAATCATTAAATTTTTAATTCAAGTTATTCAAAAATGGCAATAAGAATTGTTGGAGTAGATTTGCCCCAGAATAAGCGTGGCGAAATCGCATTGACTTATATCTACGGTATAGGTCGAAGTAGTTCAGCAAAGATATTGGATAAGGCAGGTGTGAACCGTGACCTGAAAGTTTCTGAGTGGTCAGACGACCAGGCAGCCAAGATCCGTGAAATTATCAGTGCTGAGTTTAAGGTGGAAGGTGATCTCCGTTCAGAGATCCAAATGAACATCAAGCGACTGATGGATATTGGTTGCTATAGGGGAATACGTCATCGTAACGGTCTTCCTGTTCGTGGTCAAAGTACAAAGAACAATGCCCGTACACGTAAGGGTAGGAAGAAGACTGTTGCTAATAAGAAAAAGGCTACTAAATAATAATTAGGTTATGGCAAAAAAAGCAGCAACATCTAAGAAAAGAAATGTAAAGGTTGACGCTATGGGCCAACTACATGTTCATAGCTCATTCAACAATATCATTGTAACTTTGGCAAATAGCGAGGGTCAGGTAATTTCTTGGTCTTCCGCAGGAAAGATGGGTTTCCGTGGTTCAAAGAAAAATACTCCTTACGCAGCACAGATGGCAGCAGAGGATTGTGCTAAAGTAGCTTTTGACCTTGGTTTACGCAAGGTGAAGGCATACGTGAAGGGTCCGGGTAACGGACGTGAGTCGGCTATCCGCGCCGTGCATGGTGCAGGAATTGAGGTAACAGAGATTACCGACGTAACACCATTGCCACACAATGGTTGCCGCCCTCCAAAGAGAAGAAGAGTATAGTGGAGAACAAAAAAGTATTTTTATTTTATTATGGCTAGATATATAGGACCGAAATCAAAAATTGCGCGCCGTTTTGGAGAACCAATCTTCGGTGCAGACAAAGTTTTGTCCAGGAGAAACTTCCCTCCTGGACAGCATGGCAACAATCGTCGCAGAAAAATGTCTGAGTATGGTGTCATGTTGGCAGAGAAGCAGAAGGCTAAATACACATACGGTGTGCTTGAGCGTCAGTTCCGCAATATGTTTGAGAAAGCAGCAAAGTCTGATGGCGTTACGGGTGAGGTATTGCTCCAGAACCTTGAGAGCCGTCTTGACAATGTGGTTTTCCGTCTTGGAATAGCTCCTACCCGTGCGGCTGCCCGCCAATTGGTAAGTCACAAACACATTGTTGTTGATGGTGCAGTAGTAAACATTCCTTCTTATTCCGTTAAGCCGGGTCAGATTGTTGGTGTGCGTGAGAAAGCTAAGTCTCTTGAGGTTATCGAGGCGGCTCTCGCAGGATTCAATCACAGCAAGTATCCATGGCTGGAGTGGGACGAGAATACAAAGAGCGGCAAGTTGCTTCACAAACCAGAGCGTGCCGACATCCCTGAGAATATAAAGGAGCAGTTAATCGTTGAGTTTTACTCTAAATAAAATCATTAAATTAATGGCGATATTAGCATTTCAAAAACCTGATAAAGTAGTAATGTTGGAGGCGAATGACAAGTTCGGAAAGTTCGAATTTCGTCCTCTTGAGCCTGGCTTTGGTGTTACCATAGGTAACTCCTTGCGACGCATTCTTCTTTCATCGCTTGAGGGTTATGCTATCAACACAATCCGTATTTCGGGTGTTGAGCATGAGTTCTCCTCTGTACCTGGCGTAAAAGAGGATGTCACCAACATTATCTTGAATTTGAAACAAGTAAGATTCAAGCAAGTAGTAGAAGAATTCGAGAACGAGAAAGTTAGTGTCACTGTTGAGAATACCACAGAGTTCAAAGCTGGTGATATTGGTAAGTATCTGACTGGATTTGAAGTGTTAAATCCTGATTTAGTGATTTGTCATTTAGACGTAAAGGCTTCAATGCAGATAGATCTTACTATCAACAAGGGTCGTGGTTATGTACCCGCTGATGAGAACCGTGAATTTTGCACTGATGTCAACGTAATTCCAATCGATTCTATTTACACACCAATCCGAAACGTAAAGTACACGGTTGAACCATATCGTGTCGAGCAGAAGACAGACTATGACAAATTGGTACTTGAAGTTAGTACGGATGGTTCCATACACCCGAAGGATGCGCTGAAAGAAGCCGCAAAGATTCTGATTTATCACTTCATGCTGTTCTCTGACGAGAAGATTACTCTTGAGAACACAGATGTTGACAGTAATCAGGAATTTGACGAGGAGGTGCTCCACATGCGCCAGTTGCTCAAGACAAAACTGATTGACATGAATCTTTCTGTTCGTGCCCTCAATTGTCTGAAAGCTGCTGATGTAGAGACACTCGGTGACTTGGTTCAGTATAACAAGACTGACCTCTTGAAGTTCCGCAACTTTGGTAAGAAATCGCTTTCTGAGCTTGATGATCTTCTCGAGAGCCTTAATCTGTCGTTTGGAACCGATATTTCTAAATATAAATTGGATAAGGAATAAAAAGAATTAAAAACAAAATGAGACACAATAAAAAATTCAACCATCTGGGTCGTACCACTGCTCACCGACATGCTTTGCTCGCAAACATGGCTATCTCGCTGATTAGGCATAAGAGGATTAATACGACCGTGGCAAAGGCTAAGGCTCTCAGAAAGTACGTAGAGCCTTTGCTTACACGTTCTAAGGATGACACCACTCATTCAAGACGTGTTGTATTCAGTTATCTTCAGAATAAGGAAGCGGTAACAGAACTGTTTCAAAATATTTCCGCTAAGATTGGTGATCGTCCAGGAGGCTACACTCGTATTATAAAGACTGGTTTCCGTCGTGGCGATGCTGCCGACATGTGCTTCATAGAACTTGTTGACTATGATGACAACATGGCTAAGACAGCCAAGACTGCTAAGAAAACTCGTCGTAGCCGTCGTAAGACTTCTGATAATGCAGGGGCACAGGCTCCGGCAGGAGAGAAAACGGAAGAGAAGGCAGAGGCTGTTGAGGCAGTTGCAGAGCCTGTTGCAGAAGAAGCTGAAAAGGCTGAGGAAACTCCTAAGACTGAATAAAAAAGCTAAATCATACAATAAGGGAAACGTCTTTGCTCGAAATGGTAAAGACGTTTTTTTGTTATGTGCTCTCATTGTTTGACTCTATGCAGTGTCAAATATGGGATAATGTAAAGCAAAAAACAGGTAAAAATTTTGTGCTTATGTGGGTTTTTAGTATTTTTGTGATAAATAATTATATGACTTGACATGACACAAGAAGAAAAGACAAGCATTGAGGGGCGCATCGTGGATGTGTTGAAGACCGTCTATGATCCTGAGATACCCGTGAATATATATGACCTTGGACTGATTTATAAAATCGACGTAAAAGAAGATGCCACAGTTGATATCGATATGACATTTACCGCACCTACATGTCCTGCGGCAGACTTCATTCTTGAGGACGTAAGGCAGAAAGTGGACAGTCTTACTGGTGTGAAATCAACCACTGTAAACCTCGTGTTTGAGCCCGCATGGGACATGAGCATGCTGAGCGAAGAAGCAAAATTAGAACTCGGAATGATTTGAGATAATTGAAAATATGTACACTGACGAACCCATAAAAAAACACATATATATCCTTTCTGACGCCCATCTCGGCTCTCTTGCCATAGAACACGGCAGGACACAGGAACGCCGTCTCGTTAGGTTTCTCGATGACATAAAGCACAAGGCTGAGGCAGTTTACCTCCTCGGTGATATGTTCGACTTTTGGTACGAGTACAAATATGTTGTTCCTAAGGGATACACACGTTTTCTTGGAAAACTGTCTGAACTGACCGACTTGGGGGTTGAAGTTCATTACTTTACAGGCAACCATGACATTTGGATGTATGGCTACCTCGAAAAGGAGTGTGGCGTGATAGTCCACACAAAGCCAACTACCGTTGACCTGCATGGAAAGATTTTCTATCTCGCACATGGAGACGGACTTGGCGACCGTGACACGAAATTCAATATTATTCGGAGCATTTTCCATAACCGTACATGTCAGAAACTGTTCAGTGCCCTCCATCCTCGTTGGGGAATGCAATTCGGATTGACATGGGCGAAACACAGTCGTCTGAAACGTGCCGACGGCAAAGAACCGCCTTATCAGGGTGAGGACAAGGAGGCATTGGTCTTATACACAAAGAAATATATGCAGGATCACCCCGATATTGACTATTTCATCTACGGTCACCGTCATATTGAACTTGACATTATGCTTTCACGCAAGACCCGCATGATGATTATCGGTGACTGGATATGGCAATTCACCTACATTGTTTTTGATGGCGAGCACCTATTCCTTGAGGAATACGTTGAGGGTGAGAGTAAACTGTAACGTAAAATAATAGTTACCTAACAAAGCAGGAAATAACATTACAAAACAGGAAAAACATGAGTTAAGTCCTATCTATGTAAACATATTCCAACGGACAAGGTGATAGTGATTGACTGCATAACCCTATGATGTACGGATTTTTTTCGATTATAATAAGGAAAATGCTGAGGATGAAGGATTTTCACAATTTATTTGCAATAGTATTTCTAATAGTGCAAAGTTACAAATTATTGGGAGTGTAATTTTGCTTTTTTGAATTAAATTGTAATCATATCTATTTGAGCATTAAAAACAATGAAAATGCAATAAACATCGGAGTTGCACGTTAAATTAAGGTGTAATAAGAATATTTAAAGGTAATGATTGAGTACATTAAAGGCGAACTTACCGAACTTACCCCTGCATACGCTGTTGTGGATGTTAATGGAGTGGGCTACGGAATGAATGTTACGCTTAACACATACAGTGCCATACAAGGCAAGAAAGATGTGAAACTCTATGTTTTTGAGAATATTAGAGAAGACGCCTACGCACTTTTCGGATTTGCTTCAAAGCAGGAAAGAGAGATGTTTCTATTGCTTATAACAGTGTCGGGAGTGGGAGCAAATACAGCCCGAATGATACTTTCCGAACTTACTCCAGCAGAATTGTGCAATGTAATCTCCTCTGGAAACGAGAAGATGTTGAAGATGGTGAAAGGCATAGGGCTTCGTACGGCACAGCGCATAATAGTGGACTTGAAAGACAAGATTGCCGCTTTAGGCATTGAAGAAATACAGAATGTTACGTCAGGTTCACATGTAGACACCATAAACAAGGAGGTGAGAGACGAGGCTGTCGGTGCACTTACGATGCTCGGTTTTGCACCAGCACCGTCAGCAAAGGCAGTTACCGCTATCCTTAAGGAACAACCTGAACTGCCAGTAGAACAAGTAGTGAAGTTAGCATTGAAACAGATAAAGTGATTGTATTGATAAATTCAAGAGTTGTTACAGTTTGTGTAGCTGAATGTTATGCTTAAAAAATAAGCATAACATTAGTTATCTTAATAGTAACTATTATCCAAAGGTAATTTCCGTAGGGCTTAGTTAGCCCAGTATGCATTTAATTTCCTGAAAGATTGATGTTTAGAACCAAGATAATATATGGAATTTTGACTGCGTTGTTTGCCGTAAGCGTGGCAAGCTATGCCTTCACCTTACCGTATTATCAGGATGACAAAACACGGCCGCAGAGAAGCGGTCAACGCCCACCGGGAAACAATCCGCAGTCAGATGAGAACAAACCACAGTCGCAAGACAACAATACGCGACCACAGGGAGCCAGACAGAGGCAGGCGGCTAATGATTCCACGAAAACTGAGATTACCGATCTCTCGTCATTAGTCATTGACGAGGATATAATCCCTGACTCATTGCTTCACCCCCTTTGGAAAGTTCAGCGTACAGTGCCGATAACAGAGGAAGATCTCAACCGAAATGCTACCGACCTGACAATGCCAGATAACATTTCACAGGAAGTGGAATACAACGACTCTTTGAATAGATATTATATAGGTTCAAAGATAGGAGACAATTATCTGTCAACACCAATTGTGATGACCCCAGAAGAATATCAGAAGTGGAGCGAGAAGAAAGAAATAGAAAGATTTTTCCGGGACAAGAATGATGAGATTGTAAAGGAAAACGGCAAGGAGAAATTCTCTTTCTCCGATATGCATTTCGATTTGGGACCAGCCGACAAGATTTTTGGGCCAGGAGGTGTGAGGATAAAGACACAGGGAACAGCAGAGATAAAGTTTGGCATCACTCTTAAGAATATTGACAACCCCTCATTACCGATACGTAACCGAAAGACGACAATGATGGACTTCGATGAGAAGATAAACATCAGTGTCAATGGAAAAGTCGGAGACAAAGTCAGTATGAACCTCAATTACAACACCGATGCCACATTTGATTACGATGCACAGAACATGAAATTGAAATATGAGGGTAAGGAAGACGAGATAATAAAGCTTATTGAGGGAGGAAACGTGTCGTTCCCAAGCAACTCATCACTTGTTAATGGTGCCAGTTCTCTGTTTGGTATCCGTACAGACCTTCAATTCGGTAAATTGTCGTTGCAGACAGTGATATCGCAAAAGAAATCATCATCAAAGAGCGTATCATCAAAAGGCGGTGTACAGTTAACTACATTCGATTTCAGCGCTACAGAATATGAAGAGAACCGTCACTTCTTCCTATCACAATATTTCCACGACAAATATGACACGTGGATGAAGACTTTGCCAAATATCCTGTCGGGTATTACCATCAACAGAGTAGAGATCTGGGTGACAAATAAGACAGGAACGACCACAAATACCAGAAACATAGTAGCATTGACCGACCTTGGAGAGAATACGCAGGTAAGTAATACCCTATGGGGGCTTACAGGGCAGCTTGTGCCATCAAACAATGCCAACGGGGAGTATTCCGCTATGGTAAACAGTTATGCAGCCGCCCGCGACATCGACCAGACCAGTTCTGTGCTCGATGCAATTCCAGGTTTCACAGGAGGTGTTGATTATGAGAAACTTGAGAGCGCACGTTTGTTGAGCAGTACCGAGTACACGTTAAACACCTCATTGGGATACGTGTCGTTGAAGACAGCCTTGCAGACCGACCAAGTGCTTGCCATTGCATACGAATACACATACGGAGGTGTAACATATCAGGTAGGAGAGTTTTCATCAGATATCCAGGATGCATCCCAAGCCCTTTTTGTAAAGTCACTTAAAAACACCAGCAACAATCCACAGCAAGGTAACTGGCAATTGATGATGAAGAATGTATATTACCTCGCTTCATCAGTAGAAAAAGATAAATTCAAGCTCGATGTAAAATTCCAGAGCGACACCGCAGGTGTTTATATATCCTATATTCCCGAACAGCAAGTAAAGAGTCAGACTATTATAAAACTTTTGGGGGCTGACCGTTTGGACAACAACAACAAGACAAACAGCAATGGATATTTCGACTATGTCAGTGGATATACCGTAACAAACGGAAGAGTATTCTTCCCTGTCGCGGAGCCATTCGGTAAATATATGTACACAGCCCTGACTAATAGTGGAGTATCTCCAGATGTGGCAGAGAAATACTGTTATACAGAACTGTACGATTCGACGAAAACAACGGCCAAACAGATAGCAGAAAAGGACAAATACGAACTCGTGGGTCAGTTCAGAGGGTCATCGGCAAATGTGATTTCATTAGGGGCATACAATGTGCCACAAGGTTCGGTAGTAGTTACCGCAGGAGGAGTAACGCTTACTGAAGGTACAGATTATAGTGTCGATTACTCCGCAGGAGAGGTAACCATTCTCAACCAGAGTATCATTGATGCCGGTACATCGGTGAATGTATCCCTTGAAAGTAATACCGACTATGGTCAAGAGCGGAAGACCATGCTCGGAGTGAACTGGGAGTACGACTTCTCCAAGAACTTCCAGTTGAGCGGTACTATACAACACTTGTCAGAGCAGGCACTGACCACGAAGGTGTCAATGGGGTCAGAACCGTTGAACAACACCCTTTGGGGTATCAATGTCAATTGGAAGAAAGAGAGTCAGTGGCTCACCAATGTCCTCAACAAGATACCATTCCTGCACTGTACCCAACCATCCCAAATATCATTCACAGGAGAGTTTGCCCAACTCATAGCTGGGCACGCCAGTGGAGTGCAGGATAATGCCTCGTATATTGATGATTTTGAGAATACGAAGAGCACCATAGATGTATCAACGCCATCTTCATGGGTGTTGTCGAGTGTTCCATCCATGTTTTCCGAGCAGAGTGACAACACCACATTGAAGAGCGGTTACAATCGAGCACAGATGGCATGGTATTATATCGACCCTCTGTTCACGCGCCGCAGTTCTTCCCTTACCCCTTCGCATATCAAGAGCGACCTCAACCAACTTAGTAACTATTATGTACGAGAGGTATATGTAAAGGAACTTTTCCCGAACAGGAACGACAACACATATAGTGGTGCTACATCCACCCTTTCAGTATTAAACCTCGCATATTATCCTTCAGAGAGAGGACCGTATAATTTCAATCCCAACCTCAATTACGATGGAACATTACCCAATCCAGAGCAACATTGGGGAGGAATGATGCGAAAGTTGGATACCAGTGACTTTGAGACAGCCAACATAGAATACATCGAGTTTTGGATGCTCGACCCATTCATCTATACCAATGAACAAAGTGATGCCAACCAGTATGGAGGCGATTTTTATATCAACTTAGGAGAGGTCAGTGAGGATATCCTTAGAGACGGAAAGAAATTCTATGAGAGCGGCATGCCAGTTGACGGCTCAAGCAGTTACACCACGACACAATGGGGAAAGATACCAACACAGTCAACCGTAACATACGCCTTTACGACGACATCAGGGTCGAGAGCATTGCAGGATGTAGGATTTAACGGATTGACCGATGAGGAAGAGCTAACGTTCAGTCCATATCAGGAGTTTATCACCGCAGCACAAAGTACAGTAGCACAAGCCCCACTTGACTCCATATTGAGCGACCCAGCCAATGACGACTATCACTATTTCCGAGGATCAGACTTTGACGAGATACAAGCATCTATCTTAGACCGTTACAAGAAGATAAACAATCCACAAGGCAACTCCCCCGATAGTGACAGTCGTGATGAGAGTTATGACACCTCATACAAGACCACGCCAGACGTTGAGGATATAAACCAAGACTATACCCTCAATGAATATGAAAAATATTACCAGTATCATGTCAGTGTACGACCTTCAGACCTTGTAGTAGGGCAGAATTTCATTGTAGACAAGCGAGAGACATCAATGACATTGCGCAACGGAGAGACAGGACACGCCACATGGTATCAATTCCGCATACCTTTGGACGAGTATGAGCAGCGAGTAGGATCGATAAGCGATTTTTCCTCAATCCGTTTTATGCGTATGTTCCTCACCAATTTCAAGAAACCTATTGTATTGCGTTTTGGAACACTCGACCTTGTGAGAGGAGAATGGAGAGTATACGAACAGACCCTTGACAACAGTACATCAGGGTCAGGAACCATGTCAGTGAGTGCAGTAAATATCGAGGAGAACAGTGATAAGGTACCAGTCAACTACGTACTGCCTCCTGGTATTATCCGAGGTCAAGACCCTACACAGCCACAGTTGACAGAGGATAATGAGCAGGCCTTGGATTTCGTGGTTACAAACCTTGCAAATGGAGAGGCAAAAGCCGTTTACAAGAACACCACACTTGACATCCGTCAGTACAAGCATATTCAGATGTTTGTTCATGCCAATGCCTTTGAGCAGAACACCACGAACCTCACCGACAACCAGTTGGCAGTTTTCATCCGTTTAGGAAGCGACTATAGGAGTAATTACTATGAGTATGAGATACCATTGAAACTCACAGAGGCAGGACAATATAGCCTTTACTCCTCTGTAGACAGAGAGAAAGTATGGCCCGAAGACAACATGCTCGACATAGATTTGAGCGTATTGACATCACTGAAGAAAGCCCGGAACAAGGCAAAGTCACAAGGAATAGCCTCATACACCACCCTTTACAGTACATACGATGAAGACAATCCCAACAACAAGATAAGCGTTATGGGGAACCCGACTTTGGGAGAGATAAAGACGATGATGATAGGAGTGCGCAACCTGTCAGGAGACATTAAGTCTGGCGAAATATGGGTGAACGAACTTAGACTGATGGAATATACAAACGAAGGCGGCTGGGCGGCACAAGGAACACTAAACGTGCAACTGTCGGATGTAGGTACAGTTAATGCCACTGGCAAGATTGTAACAGCAGGGTTCGGAGGTCTTGAGGATGGAGTTTCAGAGCGGTCACAAGACAATTACAATACATATAGTATAACCGCAAATGTCCAGTTGGGTAAGTTCTTCCCCGACAAGGCAAAAGTGTCAATACCACTTTACTATTCAGTTACGAAAGAGAATACCCGTCCTAAGTACAACCCTCTTGATACCGATATTCTGTTGAAGGATGCGCTTGACGATACAGCCGATAAGAACGAGCGAGATTCCATAGAGAGCATAGCAGTTACCAAGACTACGAACACCAATTTCTCGTTGTCCAATGTACGAGTAGGAATACAGACGAAGCGCCATCCAATGCCATACGATCCAGCCAACTTCTCGATCACATACAGTCACAGTCACAGTCATACGAGTGGAGAGACTACAGTGTTTGAGAACGACGACACATGGAAGGGCGCATTCAGTTACAACTACACACCAGTTTACAAGACATTTGAGCCGTTCAGTAAGTTGATAAAGAGCAAGAAAAAGACATTTGAAATTCTCAAGAAGTTCGGTATCAACTGGTTGCCGCAGAACATATCGTTTGATACCGATATGACACGAAACTACTATGAGTTGCAAGAGCGCGATATGGATAGTATGGGTGACGATGAGTTGCCATTAACGTTCAGTGAGCAGTTCTTATGGAATAGGTCATTCACATTAAGGTGGGACTTTACTAAGTGTCTCCACATGAATTTCAGTAGTGCCACTAATGCAGAAGTAGAAGAGCCATACACGCCAGTCAACAAAGATCTATATCCCGAACAATATCAGGCATGGAAAGACTCCGTTTGGATGAGTATCAAGCATTTCGGTCGGCCGTTGAGTTATAACCAGAATTTCAGTATGTCATATCAAGCACCATTAAATCTCATACCGATATTCGATTGGGTGAACACAGATGCAAGTTATAGTGCCACATATAACTGGACTCGAGGAACAGACCTTGAGGATGGAACATCATTGGGCAACACAATATCCACGAACCGCTCATTCAACTGGAACGGTACGTTCAATCTTGAACGTTTATACGCCCATGTGCCATTCCTGAAGAAAACCAATGACAGGTTCAGTAAATCAGCATCAAAAAATTCCCGTAACAATCAGTTGAAGACCAAGCCAGGGCAGAAAGACAAGAACGCTCAGATGGAAGAAAAAGAACTGCCCAAGAACCAGAAAGCATTTGAACAGGAAATTGTATTAAAACCAGATACCGTTATCACTGTGGCACATGGAAAGAACAGTAAGAAACTGATAGTAGGAGCGAAGACACAGGAAGGAAAGGCATTTAAGTTGAAATATAAGAAAATAGATGCCAATAATTTGAAGATAACCACCAAGGTAGATACAGCCACGGCATTGAAACTCACCGTTGCAGCCCGTCCGCCGTCGGATGAGACAAAATGGTACAAGACAGCTCAGTGCATTGCCCGAGGGTTGATGCTCGTAAGGAATTTGAGTTTTTCATACCGCAATCAATACAGTATGTCAATGTCAGGATTTATGCCAGAAATAGGCGATATGCTTGGTCAGAGGACAGGAGGCGTTATGGCACCAGGATTAGACTTTGCCTTTGGATTTGTGAATGACAACTTCATCAACAAAGGAGTAGAGCGCGGTTGGTTGCTGATGAGCGACAGTGTGGCTACACCAGCAACAACCAGTCTTACGGAAGACATGCAACTTAAGATGACGCTTGAGCCGATAAGAGACTTGAAGATAGACCTCAACGCCAGCAGGACGGAGACAACGGCGAAGAGCGTGCAATATATGTACACAGGAATGCCGACTACACAGAGCGGTACGTTGACGATGACCACAATAAGTATCGGCAGTGCGTTTGAAGGTATGGGAAATGAAAGGAACGGATACCATTCCGGTACATTCGAGAAGTTCTGCAACTCACTCGATGCATTCCGAGACCGTGTAGAGGCGCAGTATGCCAATGCCACATATCCTACAGGAACAACGCTTGCAGGACAAGCATTCAATCCAGAGAACGGAACGGTAAGTAAATACAATGCCGATGTTATGGTTCCAGCATTCCTTGCAGCCTACACAAGCATGGGAGGCAAGTCGTTGAGTATATTCCCGGCGTTATCAAGGATGTTGCCAAACTGGTCGGTTAAGTACAGTGGATTAGGGCAGCTTGCATGGTTCAAGAAGATATTCAAGAGTGTAAATCTTACCCATGCCTATAAGAGCATCTATGCAGTAGGGTCTTATAGTTCTTACAGCACCTATATGGAATACATGAACGGTTTGGGTTTTGTGACGGATGCCACGACAGGAAATCCAACACCAAGCAGTATGTATAATGTGAGTACGGTAAGCATTAACGAGGCATTCTCGCCATTGCTCGGTATTGACGTAACGTTGCAGAACAACCTTACCTGCAAGTTGGAATACCGCACTACCCGTGTGCTCAGTTTGAGTATGACGAGTATTCAGATTAACGAGTCGACCAGTAAGGATTGGGTATTGGGTATGGGCTATAAGATTAACAATTTCAGTCTTTTTGGTGGCACGAAACATAAGAAGGTTAAGAGTAAGGGCAACAGGCAGGATGATGATGAGAATGCAACACAAACAAAGACCACGACACAGAAGTCAGGTTTTAATACCGACCTTAATCTCCGTTTAGATATATCATTCCGAAAGCAAGCAGCTATCTGTCGTGATATAGCCACAATGACGAGTGCGGCAAGCAGTGGAAACTCCGCATTCAAGTTGTCGTTCTCCGCAGACTATTCCCTGTCGAAGATGCTCACCATGAGTTTCTATTACGACCGTCAGACAAATACCCCATTGCTTACCAGCAGCAGTTATCCGACCACCACTCAGGATTTCGGACTTAGTTTGAAATTCTCGTTGACGAGATAAGGGAAGGGCGTTTTCACAGAAACATTGTCATATAAACGGGGAGATACAAGATGTCACCGTTTTTTTGCAAGTCTTTTGTATAAATCAGATACTTGTTTTTGATACGCGATGAATATTTCTTGCAGAAAGCGTCCAACGATGCATGAGTCTTATATCCCGATGACTTCACCTCAATTGGACTGATTTTATCCCCATCTGCAATGAGAAAATCTATTTCATAATTATGCTTGCCATTTTCTGTTGGGAAAGTATAATAATATAGTTCATGCCCTGTGGATTTGAGTACCTGTGCCACCAAATTCTCATACACATAACCAAGATCTGCACTCAATTTGTCGCTTAGCAGTTTTCTGTAAATGATATTGTCAGTTATTTCCATGTCCCAAAAAGCCAACGTGACAAATAGTCCTGTGTCTCCTATAAACATTTTGAAACGCTGCGTGTCTTGGTGTAAAGCCATGCCCACACTTGGATCATTGGCATGATAAGCCATGTTTACCACCATTGATTCTTTCATCTCCGTGATGGTTTCCAACAGTTTTGCAGAGCGGGTTCCCCCGGTCGCACTCCATGCAAGATAACGGTTCGAATTGCGGTTGAGTTCCGCTGGTATCTGGTGGAATAACCTTGAGGCATTGCCCGTAGGGTCTATACGATTGAAGTCATTCTCATACAGACTGATAATGTTCCTTTTTGTACTGTCAACACTTTGCAAGTTGTTAGTCTTCAAATATGTAGATACGGCTTGCGGCATACCGCCAACCAACATATACAGACGGAAATAACGCATGAGGCTTCTGTGTGCCTCTCCCAATACCATCCTTTTTTCAAAACATTGTGCAAGCAACGGGATGGTTACAGTATCATCCAATGCCCATTTGAACTCCTCATAATCCATGGGGTACATGCATATTTCAACCTCCTCGCTTGGGATTAGAATATCCTTGATGTTCTTACGGATTGATATCAAAGAACCCGTTTCGATATAATCATACCTATGGTCTTTCACCAAATATTTTATCGCCTGCCTTGCCTTTGGCGCCAACTGCACCTCATCAAAGATTATCACCGACTTGCGCTCTTTCAACTCCACATTATAAATCATCTGTAAACGCATGAAGATATAATCCAAATTCGACACATCATTGAACAATGCTTTAACCTCATCTGAACATGCGGCAAAATCAACCACTATATGAC
>JAJPYV010000200.1:3400-5619 GCA_021204735.1 Prevotella sp. | reverse complement strand
TGTCTGAACCATGTTGTAACCAATCTTGTCGAACAAACGACCATAGACCATGTCCGGACCTACCAGCGTGGGACCATATACGGACTTCGTGATAAACCTGTCAAAGTCCGATGCGTTCTTTATCGGTGCTATATCATAGTCAAACTGTGATTCTCCTTTCTGCTCGTCTATCCATAGTCTCGCTTCCTCCTCCAACCGGAGCAACTCTTTCTCGTCTGAACTTGTGCCAAATGTCTTCACAAGACGGTTACTACGTCCCATCTTCTTTAGTACCTGTATTGATATGCTGCCACTTCGGTTCTTATTCCTCTTTACATACATACAACAAAGGTACTATTTTTACTTGTGACTGCCAAATTTTATCAATAATCAACGCCACAACTACTTGTAGTGCTGATTCTTAAAATAGGTGGCGAAAACATGAAATCAGTACATTTTTGTTAAAATCTTAATTATATCGGAATTTTATTGTGTAAATCTAAGAAAAATCCATATCTTTGCAACATAAATCTCAGCAACCAAGTAGTTGAAGGAGAAACGGGAGCGGCTTTTTTAAGTTAGCTCCTTGCTTTTTTATACGTCTCATACTCTTTCAGCAAACGTTCTTTTCGGTTGCGATAAGTAATAAGGTAAGCTGTCCATGGTATCAAATAGTCAGATGCTTTTCTTAGCACTACAAGATACCTTTCTTTTTCATGAAATATCAAAATATTGCTTTTGTTGCCACGTTTATTTTCCCATACTTTCAGATAAGGATGAGTAGAGTCGTTGATTAGAGGGGCTGGCCACTTTATGCGCTCCATTCGCCGTAAGTCGGGAATGCGTGTTGCCTCATTATCACCCTCAGAAGTCATGTGCCAAAAAGTGGCTTCTTTGTTTTTTCCCATTGGATATTTTTTCAAGCCCAAGCGAATACCACGAAACACAGGTCGCTTTTCAATGAAATCTTTTTTGAAAATCTCATATACGCCTTCCAAGTATGCGTTGAAATCACCATCATATTCATCCAACGTTATCAATCCAGGTAACTCATAATAGTCTTCACTCATATTTGCTTTTCCAAATAAACAGATTAAATTTGTTTTCACGGTAAAGCGTGTTTGACATCAGAGTGTATCTGCTACGTTGCATGATACGTTCTATCAAAGCGAGTTTCGTCTTGCTTTCCTTAAGTCCACGATGAAGATATGACAATGCTCCAATAAGCAAATCAGCCAATCCCATCAATTCCACTTCGTGAGACCTTATCTGCTGTATTCTTTTAATTATATTACGATTAAAATCATAATGGCTATTACAAAGCACATTATGAAGTTTCGTTACCTTTTCTTGACTGCGAGTATCTTTAATATCTATGTAAATACAATATTCCTTACCTGGCTCCAAGACAGTCTTTAACATACGAAAATATGTTTTATAATAGAAATCATCGTGAGTCTGAAGAAAGTGTTTATGGTTGAGTTTTTGCTTATCGGGAATTACCACTGCCCTAAAATGTAAATCACTATTATCAAAAAAATAGTTAATTAAATCCATATAAAGCGGCAACTTTGATGGTGATACTTTATTCCATTTGATTTCGGCATCAGCTTTTATGCCATGTTCTACTTTTATTTCACGTATACGATTGTTTGCTTCTTTCTTTTTAGATTCGGGACAAAGTATGCCGCCTATTACCATTGCTGTCACGTTTATTGGGTCATGTTCTAAATGGCAGCTTTCATCGCAGTATATATTAAATAATTCTCCCATGATTCAGTTTGAAATAATTCTACAATCTGTAAATCAGTCGTGAACGTACAATACTATATCCAATTTGCGTGTCAAAGATAATGCTTACTATATCCTTTTTCATAATAAAAATGACAATGAGTATGCAAAAGTAATCAAAAAATGATAACTTTTGCATACTCATTGCACTTTTTCGCATTTAAATCACGTGTTCTATTTATTCTACCATCTTAATCAATGCCCGTTAAAGAAGATATAGAGGGAAATCATTACGATGGCAAGGAGAGACCAGGCGATGATTACACCACGTTTCGGTTTCTCGCACATTTTCACGATTTGTGAATTTACAGTCGGTTCTTTGTCGGTTAAGCTGACGATAACCATTGCGAGTACCAAGACAACGAAGATGCAGAATGAGAGCATCATGAAATGAATATGCTCTGTTGCACCTGGTATTATCCAAAGATACAATATCCCAGCTCCGATAC
>JAJPYV010000200.1:0-3300 GCA_021204735.1 Prevotella sp. | reverse complement strand
ATATGCTCTGTTGCACCTGGTATTATCCAAAGATACAATATCCCAGCTCCGATACTGAAAATCGTACCGAATGTCAACGTGATGTTCGCAGCAAGAGTGGTGCAACGCTTCCAGAACACACCCATAACGAATACGGATGCCATTGGAGGAGCGATGAAACTAAGTACCGACTGGAACACGTTGAACAAATTCATGCCCTGAATGTTATCAACCGCAACCGTGATTATTATCGACACCAAAGCACCAACAACAGTAACGATTTTTCCCGTGCGCACAATTTCAGCCTGACTTGCCTCCGGGCGGATGTTTTTAACGTAGATATCCATAGTGAAAACAGTACTCAATGCATTAAGAGCAGAACCGATGGTACTAATCAACGCAGCAGTAAGAACGGCAAGCACAAGACCAATCATACCAACGGGGAACAAGTTGGCAACAAGCGTCATATAAGCATTATCAGCCTCGATTGTCATGCCACCGAAAAAGCCCGTTTTCCAAAGAGCAAAACAAACTATACCAGGGACGATATAAATTGCGACATCAAGGATTTTCAACCAACCCGTAAAGTTAGCACCTCGCTGCCCCTCATTCAAACTACGTGCTGCCAAGACAGGCTGCACCATCGACTGGTCAGTACACCAGAACCACAATCCAGATATAGGATAGCCCAAAATTATAGGCAACCAAGGGAACTCCTTATCACTGTTCGGCTGGAACAAATTCCAATAACTTGACGGTATGACATCTGGATTGGCGAGCGTTGCTATACCCCCTGCAAACGAGTCACCACCCAAACGATAAATTCCTACTATTGTAAGGGTTGCAGAAACAAAGATGAGCAATACCATCTGATAAACATTAGTGTAAGCCACAGCCTTGAGACCACCGAGCATAGTGAAGAAAGCAGAAATAGCGAGAAGCAGGAACGCCGACATCCACATTGGTATGCCAAACACCTGACGAATGATAATACCACCAGCAAACAATGTCAATGCAAGCCACGAGATAAGGATGGTAACAATAGTGTACCAAGCCAACATGTTGCGAGTTGACTGTCCGAAACGAAGCCCCATAAACTCAGGCAACGTGGAAATTTTACTGCCGAGATAGCGAGGAGCAAAGACGAAAGCGAGAAGTGCGATGAACACGAAAGCATACCAGGCATAATCTCCCGACACGATACCAGTGGTAAAGCCCGCACTTGCCGAAGCAATAAGCATTGACGGACCTACATTAGTACCCCACATAGAGAAACCAATATGATGCCACCGCAATGAACGTTCAGCGAGAAACAAACTGCTACCTTTTTTACGCTTAGTACTTGCCCACATTCCTATGGCAAGCAAAATCACGAAATAAGCGATAAGGATCACCCAATCGAGGAACTCTAATGATTGTGAATTCATATTATTTAGATTTTAAAGATTTTTCGTTTATATCTTGTCAGACAGAATTTTTACTATCCTTTTCCCAACAATTCCTTAGCAAGCAGCACGGCAGAATTAGCATTGTCACTATAGCCGTCAGCCCCAATCTCATCGGCAAAGTCCTGCGTAACGGGCGCACCGCCCACCATCACTTTCACCTTGTCGCGTATTCCCGCCTTTTCCAAAGCAGCAATCACATCCTTCATGTATATCATAGTTGTAGTCAACAATGCGCTAAGGCACAGAATGTCAGCATTATTTTGTTTGACAGCCTCAACAAATTTATCGCAAGAGACATCAATGCCGACATTGACAACGTCAAAACCGCAACCCTCCAACATCGAAGCCACAAGATTCTTGCCGACATCGTGCAAGTCACCCTTCACCGTACCGATTACCACCCTACCGATAGATGTTGATGTGTCATCCGCCAAAAGCGGTTTTAGCAGTTCCAAACCAGCCTTCATTGCCCTGCCAGCCATAAGCAACTGCGGTACGAATGCCTTGCCGTCCTCAAAACGTTGACCGATTTCAGCCATAGCACTAATCATCTGACCATTGATAATATCCTGCGGAGCAATACCATTCTCGATAGCCTGCTTTGTGCCTTTTATTGCCTTCTCAGAATCCCCATCAATAATAGCATTAAACAAGATACTGCCATTTGTCTCTTTTTTGTCGGTATTCTTTATGAAAACATTTGCATTTTCATCATTTTGAGATGTACGAATTTTTTCAGAAAAAATTTCATCAAATTGTCGAGGAATATGAGGAGAAAGGCGCAAGCCTTCGATTGGTTCTGTCATTTCCGCTATTTTACGAATATGACCATCAGTAGTACCACAACAACCACCGATAATATTGAGCAAATGCTTTTCGGTAAGGTGCCATAGATCTTTGCGCAACATATCTGGCGTATGACTGTAATGTCCCTTAGCGTCAGGGAGACCTGCATTAGGATAAATACTTATATAATAAGGCGTTGAAAAGCCCAATTTTTCGATGAATGGCGTTACCATATTCACATCAGAACAGCAGTTTATACCTACAGAAAGAATATCAGATCCGCCAATGGAAGATATAAAATCAATAATCGACTGTCCCAACATATTATAGCCTTCGGCAGTTGCGATAGTAAAACTGAGCATGAGCGGAACATTGCAGTGCTTTCGCTTCATTGTTGAGCGTGCCGCCTCAATAGCAGCCTTTGCATTAAGAGTGTCGAAAATCGTCTCAATAAGGATAGCATCCACTCCACCTTCAAATAAAGCCTCTATCTGTTCCTCGTAGGCAGAGGAAAGCAGTTCATAACTGAATGGTTTTTCCTCATTTTGTGCCTTTTCATCGATAATAGAACAAGTCTTGGCAGTAGGTCCGACCGAACCGACAACAAAGCGAGGTTTATTCGGATTTTTGGCTGTATATTCATCAGCAACAGCACGTGCCAACCTGCACGCCTCAATATTTATTTCATGGCATAGAGACTCCACACCATAGTCAGCCATGGAAATCCTTTGAGAGTTGAACGTGTTTGTCTCTATGATATCAGCACCAGCCTCAAGGTATTTTCTATGGATTCCCTGTATCACGTCAGGACGAGTAAGACAGAGAATATCATTAAAACCTTTCAGGCTATTTGGATGGTCGGCAAAACGATTGCCACGAAAATCATTTTCAGTCAAATTGTAACTCTGAATCATCGTACCCATCGCACCATCAAGGATAAGGATTTTCTCTTTTGAGATTGAGGAGAGCGAAGGGCGAGATATACAACCTTTTATCCTAATAATATCATTTTTATCATCCTTGTGGGCAGATGACTTACTTTGGTATTCCTCCACTATCCTCATTGCTTTCTCCACCTCATCCTCAT
>JAJPYV010000108.1 GCA_021204735.1 Prevotella sp. | reverse complement strand
GAAGCAATATCACCATATAACGAGATACTGATAATTGCACCGGGAAGCAGTATTAATGAGGAGAAGGAGAAAGTGACAAAAGCGATTTCTCCAGGGACATGCGTCATCTCTGTTAATTTCATTCCTGAGTTGGAAAATTGCAAGACTAATTTTATTTTCCTGACTAATACAAAAAGATATGACGCTATAAAGAGTCGTATGAATAGCAGCCAACTTATAATTACATCAAATCTTATTCGTGACGTTGGTTGCCGGGATTATACGGTGTCCTACAATGATTTGGTTAGATTCAATGATGAATACTGTGATGACAGTACATTGATGTTATTGAATCTATTGGTTCGAGTTGGGGTAAAAGCTGTTTCTTTCGCTGGTTTTGATGGTTCGCATCAAGGTGTTTTAAAGTACTTTGATGGGTTCCCCGGGAGAAGTGCCACGACGGTTAATGCAATTGATAAAATAAAAAGGATTTTGAATACGGTTTTTGCAGGCGTTAACAAGAGATTTATTACAGATTCTCAATTTGCCGATAACGACATTACTGATAGCCACAATGATTAAATGAAGGTTGTCTAATTATTGGAACATGGCAATATAACCTTACAAGAATAGGGGGTATAGAATAGTGAGAATAGTTTCTTTTATTCCGATTAAACTTAACAATCAGAGGCTTCCGGGAAAGAACTTACTGCCACTGAATGGTAAGCCGACGTGTCAATATATTTTTGAGACGATTAAGACTGTGGAGGAGATAGATGAGAAGTATGTGTATTGTAGCGATGAATCTATCAAAGAATATATGCCTGATGGTCTTACGTTTTTGAAGCGTGACACTTATTTAGATGGATTTAATGTGAAGGGCCTGGAGATTATAGATAGATTTGTCAAGGATGTTGATGCTGATATATATGTATTGACTCATGTGACACAGCCTTTTACAAAGGCAGAGTCTATCAGAAATGCGTTGGAAAAAGTGATGTCCGGAGAGTACGATTCAGCTTTTTCCGCAGTGGCGTTGCAGGATTACATGTGGATGAATGGGAAGCCATTTAATTATGATATGAAAGATATAGTCCGCACACAGGATTTGACGCCTATTTATAAGGAAACCGGAGCATTTTTCATTTTCCGTAAAGAAGTGTTCACAGAGCTGGGACAGCGCATAGGGAATCATCCGTATATTTACGAGATTGATCAATTTGAGGCAGTGGATATTGACACGGCTGAGGATTTTGAGTTCGCAAAAGTTGTGGCTGTGTATTTAGATAAGGCCGGAGAAAAATAACAGGATGTTTAAAATGGGTAATTTATATGTAGGGGTAAATAAGATGAAGAATGTTAGAGTGTTGGATTGCACTTTGAGAGATGGTGGCAGAATCATTGATTGTGCTTTCCCAGACAATGAAATTAAGAAAATTGCCGGGAAATTGGCCAGTGCCAAAATAGACATTATAGAGGTCGGTTTTCTGAGGGATCAGAGAAAAGTTGATTTTAAGGGAGACAGTACTTTTTTTACGGATGTTGATCAAATCACCGGGTATCTCGACAAAAGCAGCGCAGATGCGCTGTTTGTTGCCTTTATAGATTATGGGATGTTTGAGTTTTCTTCTCTCAGGCCTCACGATGGGAATTCTATAGATGGAATTAGATTTGGGTTTACCAAAAAGGATTATACGGAACATTATGAAGATGTGTTGAATTGTGCCAGGATTATAAAGGAAAAAGGCTATAAGCTCTTTATTCAGGGAGTAAACTCTCTGAATTATTCTGACAGAGAAATACTGGAATTGATTGACATGATTAATCTTATAAAACCATACAGCTTTGGTATCGTGGATACATATGGGGCGATGTATATAGATGATGTAGATCGTCTATATGGTTTGATTGACCGAAATATGGATTCCGATATCTGTATTAATTTTCATTCACATAATAATTATCAGCTTTCGTTTGGCTTTGCGCAGGAAGTCATAAAATTAGCCAAGGGAAGCCCACGACAGGTTATAATTGATGCCACATTATCGGGTATGGGGAAAGTGGCAGGCAATCTGAATACTGAGCTTATAGTGGATTATTTAGTCCGGAAGCTGCATTACGATTATGATTTAGATACTGTTCTGGATATAATAGATGATTATATTTATAAGTATGCTCAGAAACATAAGTGGGGATATTCTATTCCGGCATTGATGGCTGGAATTTACAAATCCCATCCAAATAATATTATATACCTTACTGAGAAGTTCAGATTGGAAACAAAAGATATAGGCAATCTCTTGTCAATGATATCTCCGGACAAAAGACAGAGATATGACTATGATAATATTGAACGGATTTATGTGGAATATATAGCTGATAAAGTGGATGATTCGGAGGTGATTGCTGAATTAAGACAAAAAATTTCCGGGAGGGAAGTGGTTGTTATGGCTCCTGGAAACACATTGAACACTTATCGGGAGATTGTTGACAGGTACATTTATGACAATGCGCCAATCGTTATCAGTGTGAATTTCGTTGCGGATTATCCAAAAGCCTGGGCGTTTTTTGGAAATAAAAAACGATACAATATGCTTGAAAATGATAGGATTGGCAGGACGGTGATAGCACCATCTAATGTGGAACGCTGTGGGGGGGTGGTACGCTTGTTGTTAATTACCACAGCCTTATTAATCGTGGATATAAGTTTTTTGAGAATTCAACCATCATGTTGCTCAATTTATTAAAAAAGTTGAATCCATCAAAAATTACTATTGCCGGATTTGATGGATTTGTAGCTGATGGAAAGAATAATTATTTGGACGATTCTTATCAGAATGACCGTCATATTTCTGATTTTGAAGTCCTGAATACAGAGATATGTTCAATGCTGACAGAAATTTCCGAGACATTATCGGGAAAGTGTAGTATTGACTTCTTAACTCCCAGCTTATATCAAAAGGTGTTGAATGTGGACCGAAAATAAGGTGACGTCTATTTTCGCATGGGCAGGGAAACATATAGGTGGATAAGACAATGATTAAATATTTGGTCATGGATGTCGATGGGACACTGACAGACGGAAAAATATATATGGGAGCCAATGACGAAGTGATGAAAGCCTTCAATATCAAGGATGGCTGCGGTATCAAGGATATCGCTATGGCACATGGGATTGTCCCCGTGATCATCACAGCGCGGGAATCGGAGATAGTGGCTAACCGCTGCCGGGAGCTGAGTATAACGGAAGTGTATCAGGGAGTCCGGGACAAGGTAGGAAGGCTGAGAGAGATAACTGATGATTTTTCAGAAGTAGCCTATATTGGTGACGATATCCTGGATCTCCAGTGCATGGAACCGGTACATGAGGCCGGCGGTTTGGTCGGCTGCCCGAGGGATGCTGTGAAGCAGGTGCGGGAGCTGGCAGATTTTGTTGCAGAGCATGATGGAGGCGACGGAGCGGTCAGGGACTTTGTGGAGTGGATAATGGGAAGAAAGTGAACGGGATTTATAAGGAGTACAACGAATGGACCATTTTAATAAATATGCGAAATACTCCAATCGTGATTACGAAAGACGGATTCATCCTTTGGTGATGTTATTTTTTGTCGGAGATATAGCTGTGTTGTTATCCCGGAAGATATTTTATTATGCTGTAGGGCTGGGTTACTTTTCAGAATACTGTCAGGCTATTAAAACAAAAGGAACGGTTCTTTTTAAAATGGCATCTGATATGAGTTTTCTTGGAACAGCTGTTGTGACAATGTTTTCAATGCTGGCAGGCTTTATTATCTTTTATTATGATGCGTTGGAGCATACAAATTTCGGGGTTTCAAATAGAGACATAATAGGGTATACAATAGGATCTGCTTTTATGCCGATGATATTTGTGGCAGATGGTCTGGCAGATGTGATAATGTATTTTGGATATTATAAGGACAGTATGGGATGGTTTTATCTGGCGGCAGTGTATTCTCTTGCCTTGTCTTTGTTGGTCGTGACTTTGAGCATAATGCCCATATCAAAGCATTACAGCTTTCGTATTATAATGAAGACAGAGAGAAAACAATACAGGAGCATATATAGAGCAATAATCGAGAAGATTAAAGGCGATTCATCCTCAGATTCTGAGAAACCCGCAGCATATACACCAGACCTGGACAATGTCATGAATAAGATGATATATCACAGTAATAAAGTGATGTACGGTAATGAAGATATATCTGACAAAATGGCTATGATAAAAGCAATTTTTATCTTGCCATTTATGACGAAAGAGATGCCGGGAGAGAAGGAAGATGATCAGAAGGAGAGAAAGCAGACGAAAATCGCACACAGGTATTTTCATCTGTATAATAACATGAATAATCTGGCTTGTTACCTGCTTGACCATCAAAATGATCTGAAATCAGTAGATGCCGGTTTATACGAAAATATTTATTCGATTTTTGAAATTGATGATTGCGAGAGCAACCTGTTTACAGCGGATGAAAACATACTGATTTATATGGGAGCTCTGTTTAATGCCATGATTCCTGTTGCGGCCAAACATACGGAAACTCATGATAAAGAAAATTTGCTGTTTGGCAGGATACATGCGGGATTCAGATATATTATTGTTGATATTATATCCAGCCCGGAATTGAGAAAGCTTGTTTTAATGGAATATCTGCTTGCAATTGTATATTTGTGGTATTCAAGGAAAGTGGATATTTATGAAGGCCATTTCTGTGAGGAGGCTTCGGAATTTATGAGAAAAATTGATTTGAAGGACAGGGAGACGCCTGATTTGGAAAAGCTAAAAGGCATAGTGTGTGGCTGGATGAAGTTTACAACGGAAAACAGACATGCAGATGATGTACGGGAACAGATTAAATCAGATATAAGCGAGCATGGAAGATTTATGCCTGTTAATTTCCTTTACCAGATTAAATGGAATTATACATTGGATTAATGAAGGCGGGAAGGATGGTATAGCATATGATCAGAAAATTCAAATTTAAAAACAATTTCCTTAGCAAAGGTTCATATGTCCTGAATTCGGAGTACAGTTCAATAGGGTATTTTGATGGTATGGATACAGAAACCCTTAGGGATTCTGAAGCAGCCTTTGCTATCAGTAATTCGGCGGAGGATCCTAAGATTGACGGACAGCAAAATTATGAAGAATGTGACTACTTTACTCTTGTAGGCATCAGAGACGATGATAATGAAAATGGTTTCTGGGAAAGTGATAATCTGCCGTTCCTGTTTATTACGCGTATGAGACTGAAAGATAACAGCGGGAGTCTGGAGCAGATATTTGCCGAGATTGAGACGCAATTTAATAGGAATGAAAATCCTGTCCGCGCTCTATGCTATTATACTCTTGACAGCAGCGATTTGGTAGTAGCTATGCGATGTGATAGTTATATTTTAGGATGTGCAATAATAGAATACGGTTACACGAAAGTGGTCGGAATATGTGATCCGGGGAATACTGTACAGAAGTGTTTTTCTGTCCTGTCCTTAAAACAGGAACTGCTTGATAATTATGCTGACTGCAAAGCAATGGATGCTTTTAAAGATGAATCGGTAGGAGTCAGGCTGAATTGTGTGATAAACAAGTGGGAGAACCCCGTAGGGATATATGAATACATAGATGAAC
>JAJPYV010000217.1:1975-5640 GCA_021204735.1 Prevotella sp. | reverse complement strand
GACGAGTATCTTGTAATGCTTGAGGAGGCTAAGAAACGTGACCACCGCAAGATTGGCAAGGAAATGGATTTGTTCATGTTCTCCGAGCGAGTGGGCAAGGGTCTGCCTATTTGGTTGCCTGCTGGTACTGAACTTCGTCTGCGTCTTCAGGATATGCTTCGTCGCATACAGAAACGTTATGGTTATCAGGAGGTTATCACTCCGCACATCGGTAGTAAAAACCTTTATGTAACTTCTGGGCATTATGCTCATTATGGTAAGGATTCTTTCCAACCGATACATACTCCGGAGGAGGATGAGGAATATATGCTGAAACCGATGAACTGCCCTCACCACTGTGAGGTGTTTGCTTGGAAACCTCGCTCTTATAAGGATTTGCCTTTGCGTATCGCTGAGTTTGGTACGGTTTACCGTTATGAGAAGAGTGGGGAGCTTCACGGACTTACTCGTGTGCGCTCGTTTACACAGGATGATGCTCATATCTTCTGCCGTCCTGACCAGGTGAAGGGTGAGTTCCTGCGTGTAATGGATATCATAAATTCTGTATTTACTATATTTGATTTCCAGAATTTCGAAGCGCAGATTTCTTTGCGTGACCCTAACGACCATGAGAAGTATATCGGTAGTGATGAGGTTTGGGCACACTCTGAACAGGCTATTATTGATGCTTGCAAGGAGAAAGGTCTTAAAGCGAAGATTGAATATGGGGAGGCTGCATTCTATGGCCCGAAACTTGACTTCATGGTTAAGGATGCCATCGGTAGGCGTTGGCAACTGGGTACGATTCAGGTTGACTATAATCTCCCTGTTCGTTTCAAACTTGAATATACTGCTGAGGATAACTCTAAGCAGACTCCTGTGATGATCCACCGTGCACCATTTGGCTCTATGGAGCGTTTTGTTGCCGTTCTCATCGAACATACTTCCGGGCGTTTCCCACTGTGGCTCACTCCTAATCAGGTGGCAATCTTGCCTATCAGTGAGAAGTACAATGATTATGCTAATGCTCTTGCCAAATATTTTGACGGTGTTGGTGTCAGGGCTATCGTTGATGCGCGTAACGAGAAAATCGGTCGTAAAATCCGTGATAATGAGTTGAAGCGTATTCCTTACATGCTCGTTGTCGGTGAGAAGGAACAGGCTGACGGCAGTGTTGCAGTAAGAAAGCAGGGTCAGGGCGACCAAGGTGTTATGTCAAAAGCGGATTTTGCCAAGATGATCAACGAGGAGGTTGCCAACCAATTGAAGGCTACAGAAAAAGGTCCGGAGGATTAAGGTCTGCAATTACACAAGCAAATAGCGTTTCGGATAATGTCAAGGAAAGAATTGAATATTGAGGAACTTCAAATTGCTGCTAAAAAGTTTTGTCAAAAAGAAAGTGGTTTTTATCGTAGTGGATTATTTGGCGTTACTGATGGCAAGGCTGTAGGAACATTTGTTGAACGTCTTTTTCAAGACTATTTAGCACAACAGTACGATATGACTGTTGGGAGTTCTGCGAGTGGACTTGATTTGCCTTCTGTGAATACTGATATTAAAGTCACTTCTATTAGACAACCACAATCCAGTTGCCCTTTTAATGACAGCAAGCAGAAAATCTACGGACTTGGCTATAATCTAATATTGTTTGTGTACGAAAAAACGGATGATACAAAAAAGAGAAAAGGATGTCTTAATTTTCTTTCTTGTTCTTTCATCGAATCAAGTAGGACGTCAGATTATCAAACGACAACAGGCTTACTTAATATCATAGCAAATAATGGTAATGTGGATGATGTATTTGCATTTCTCATAGATCATAAGATTCCAGCAGATGAGGTTTCATTGATGAATATGGCAAAAGACATTCTCAAAAATCCCCCAAAAGTAGGATATTTGACAATATCGAATGCATTACAATGGAGGTTGCAATACGGAAGAATAGTAAGACTGTCAGAGTCTGTTGACGGTATATCACAGATTATAAAATATACTGACAATAACGTTTAAAGTATGAGTGTATCCATATACCCACCTGAGACGCTATTCAAAAAGAAGACCACATCACGTGAAGATTATGGCGATTGGCAGACAAGTTATGAGTTTGCCAAAAATGTATGTCTCTATCTAAAAAGTAGGGAAATTAGTCCAGATGTTATTGTGGAGCCGACATGTGGAATCGGGAATTTTATTGTAGCAGCTTTAAATGTTTTCGATAGCGTAAAGAAGGTATATGGGATAGAAATTTCCAATGGTTATATTAGTCAGACAGAACAGAGACTTAGAGAATACGTAAAACACAATCGCAATATTCATTATGAATTGTACAATACGAGTGTGTTTACATTTGACTTTAAGAAAATTGCTAATGAAAATCAAAATAAAAATATCTTAGTATTAGGCAATCCTCCATGGGTGACAAATAGTGGATTAGGTAAAAATAAAGGAACAAACCTGCCCGTAAAAGTCAATATCAATAAAGTAAGAGGAATAGAAGCAATAACAGGAAAGGGAAACTTTGACATTGCCGAAAGCATCTGTAATTTGTTGATAGACTCATTTTCCTGTCATCCTAACACGCACATAGGATTGCTTGTAAAAAATTCCGTTGTAAAGAATATTTTATATGGTCAACATATCAGGCCACGAAATATACAAGATATCAGACAACTTTGCTTTGATACGAAGAAAGAATTTAATGTATCGGTTTCAGCGTGTTTATTTGAGTGCCATATAGGAAACAGTAATCAAAGCCTGTGTACATCATTTGACTTTTATACGAGACAGATTTCCCACACATTCGGTTGGGTAAGAGATTTGTTTGTTTCAAATATTCAGGATTACGAGAAGACTTATTTCCTTGACGGTCAATCACCTTTGATTTGGAGATCAGGTATAAAACATGACTGTTCTAAAGTTATGGAACTGTCTTTGAATGGCACTACATATTCAAACGGATTAAAAGAAATTGTTGATGTTGATGACCAAACAGTATTTCCATTGCTGAAGAGCTCAGACATTGGGAAGGGTATGAAAGGAATAAGAAAATACTTAATATTGCCCCAAAGAAATGTTTCAGAAGATACCACAAATTTAAAAAGAACTGCACCAAAAACATATTCATATCTTTTATCTCATGCGAATTATTTAGATAAAAGGAAAAGCATTATATATCGCAACAAACCGAGGTTTAGTGTCTTTGGATTAGGAAATTATTCATTTGCCCCTTATAAGATAGTAATTTCCGCTTTATACTCAGACATAGTTTTTTCTTTGGTAGAGCCCATTGATGGTAAGCCTGTAATGGTGGATGATACATGCTATCTATTAGGATTTGATAAAATTGAATACGCTAAACTTACTCTTTTCATTTTACAAAATGATATTCTTAAACATTTTATCCGCAATATAAGTTTTATGGATGCGAAAAGGATAGTAAGTAGGGAACTGCTGATGAGGATTAATCTTTACCAGCTTTCCAAATCTGTGGATTATTCAAGTCTTGATATTCCGCAAGATAAAATACACGAATATCAAAACTGGCTATTTATGCAAACTACACCAAACTTGTTTAGCAGCCTGTCATAAACCGATAGGAGTAAGAAAGCAGGGTCAGGGCGACCAGGGTGTTATGTCAAAAGCGGATTTTGCCAAGATGATCAACGAGGAGGTTGCCAACCAATTGA